>JAZPXS010000126.1:0-3932 GCA_045543775.1 Clostridia bacterium | reverse complement strand
ATTGTTTTTCGAGGCGGCAGGTCGCAGGAATACTGTCGTATTTCAAGACCGACAACGAAGAAAAAGGCTATTTTACTTGATTTTGGCGGGTTCGGATACTAACGCAACTGCTTACCCATACAAATTTTTATTCTATGCCTTACAAGAGCAGTAACCGCGTCTCTTGCCATTGCGCCATATTTTTTGGGATCATAAGCCTCGGGATTCTGACTTATGCAAGCCTTAACCGCATCTGAATATGCAACCCTTAATTCTGTAGCAAAATTCACCTTGCAAATTCCAAGAGAAATTGCTTTTATAACATCTTCATCGGGGATTCCTGACGAACCGTGCAAAACAAGAGGCACAGAAACAACATCTCTTATTTGTGAAAGTCTTTCAAATTCTATCTTGGGTGTTCCTTTGTAGAACCCGTGTGCAGTTCCTATTGCAACAGCAAGTGAATCCACTCCTGTTCTTTCTGCAAATTCTACTGCCTCCGCAGGGTCAGTAAAGGAATCCTCACCATCCTTAACCTCAACATCATCCTCTTTTCCGCCAAGCTTTCCGAGTTCTGCTTCAACGCTGGGACAGGCACTAAATGCTTTTGCCATATCAACAACTTTTTTTGTAAGCTCAATGTTTTCTTCCAAAGGGAGTTTTGAACCGTCTATCATAAGGGATGTATATCCATCCCTTGCAGCCTGTTCACAAAGTTCTATACTGCTTCCATGGTCAAGATGAATCGCAACCGGAACGATAGCTTTTTCTGCCAGAGCTTTTGCCATAGCAGAATAAAGAGAAGTATCTGCATACTTAAGTGTTGATGGCGTAGTCTGAAGAATAACGGGAGCTTTTTCTGCTTCCGCTGCAGCAATCACAGCTTGCATCATTTCCATATTTTCAACATTGAAGGCACCGACTGCATAATGATTTTTTTGAGCATCCGCGAGAAGCTCCTTAGTACATACAAGTGGCATTGTCTGTTTCTCCTTTTATTTAAGAATAATGAATGCATCAAGTCCCTTGGGTGCATCAGGATTACCGCCCATATTAACAGACTTTATAAGTGACGTCATCTGTGAAAGATAAATAAAGGGAATACCCCAAGCGGCAAATTTTTCAATGCCGTCTATCTGAATGTGTGCTGTTGCTCCGTATATGTTATCCTTATGTTTGGAAACGACAACAACCGGACCGCCGTGAGAGATAACATCGGCTACCATATCCTTCTGCAAGGAATCCTCCGCAGGGTTAATAAGCATAATTGTCAAGGATTTTTCATTGCTGATAACCACAGGGCCGTGTCTGTAATCGAGCATGGGGAAATATCTGCCTGTAAGCATTGCAATCTCGGTAAATGCCAAAGCACCCTCTTCCGCAATACCGCGAACCGGACCGTCTGCAAGCACGGTAACATCCTCCCAGTCAAGAGAAGCAATCTTTTCCAAGGTCTCTCTGTTTTCTGCCATAAATTTCTCGTTGGTTTCGCAGGCTGCTTTAACAGATAATCTGAGTGCTTCATCATTGGCATAATAAGAAGCCAAAAGCAAAATTGCCGTATAAAGATTTGTAACGGTTCTTGTCTGGCAAACGCTGTTATCGTAGCACCAATCCAGAGTTATATTGAGCTGACTCATAGGCATAATGTCATTGTTATCCTTCATTGAAATGGAAATAACATTGCAACCGAGAGTCTCCTTAATATGCTTGACTGCCTTTACCATCTCCGAGGTTTTGCCCGAACGGGATATCGTAACGACAATACTGTCTCTCACCGTTTCTTTCCAGAAATCAGGATCAACTATGTACTCACCTGCGGCAATTGCAGCAGCGGATGTGTTTTCATAAGATGCGAAAAGTGCAGCGGCGCTTTTGGAAAGCATGTAGCTGGAGCCGCATCCGAAAAATGTGAATTTGCGATTGTTTTTTTCGAAGAAAGCTTTGATTTCCTCGGATTTTTCACAAACATAGCTGTAAGTTTGTTTTAACGCATTTGGTGTGTCGAGTATTTCTTTTTCTGTCAAAAACATAGTGTTATCTCCTTATTTAAAATTTTTTATACAAAGTAACAACGCACCCTCTGCCGCGGTATATTTTGGCGCAATCAGAGTGCAGTTAATTACTTTAAGACAGTCCTTGAGAGGATCTAAAATCAAATCCCCTGTTTTAAATAAACCACCGTAATAGGAAACGGGAACATTTTTATTTTCCCAACCAAGCTTCTTTATAATTGCAAATGCTGAATCAGCAAGGTGCTGTGCGGCTTGTGAATACAGCTTTTTTGCCTCATTGTCACCCAACAGAGCGGCTTTTTGCGCAAAAAGCTGAAAAGAAGCAACCTTATCTCTGTAGGGAGCGTAATTGTTTTCCACAACATCTATAAATTCAAGGTCACTTTTCAGGTTAAGCTCATTTCTTACAATCTCATAGAGAGCACCTTTCGGCTTTCTGCCGTCCGCCTGCTGAGAAAACAGAGACATTGCCTGTTTACCTATCCAGTAGCACGAACCCTCATCGCCAAAAAATTCACTCCACCCGTTTGCCCGTGCCTCTCTGCCGTCACTTGTTCGTCCGTAGGAAATGGCTCCTGTGCCTGCAACAAGATGCACACCCTCACTACACTCCAGAGAACCTGCCCAGCCAACTACAACATCGTTAACTATAAGCATTGGAATACGGGGAAAAGCCATTTTGAGTCTTTCTGTTATCTCAGCATCTGCCTCGGGCGCCTCACCAAAGCACGGCAAACCTATACAGCAGCCTGCACACTCATCTATAGAAGCGCCTATACTCTTTGTGATTTCTATGATGCTGTCAGAGATTATGCTTACAACTCCGTCAACTCCAATAGCTTTGTGTGAACAACCGGATTTTTCGAGAGTGCTTAAGCATACCCCGTCATTTTTTCCTATAACCACAGCGGTTTTTGTCCCGCCTCCATCAATTCCGATATAATATTTCAAAATATCTCCTCCAGAATTTAACTTAATTTAATTATATATATCTTTCACCGCACAATCAAACTTTACAGCAATTTTCGTCCACAAAGCAAGTTGTATTATTCCCATAACCATACAACAGATACTGGTGGTATTGAATTATGTGCTTTTTTGTGATAAACTAAAAAAGAGGTGAATAAAAAATGGGAAGCACTCCACTCTACATACAAATATACAAATCCATTTTGGCTTCAATAAAGAACGGAACATACAAGGAAAATACCGCATTACCGTCAGAGCGGGAGCTGTGTGAAAAATACTTTGTAAGCCGTTCTACCATACGCCAGACAATTTCGCTTTTAAAAGACTCTGACCTTGTTTATGCCGTTCACGGAAAAGGCAATTTTATAAAACCACAGGTATTTGTCCAGCCATTAACAAAAGTCTATTCTTTTACCGACACCCTAAAAAGCGACAATGTTATAATCCAGAATAAAATCATAGAATACACTAAGGAAGAATTAGACTGTACACTTGCAAAAATAACACAATATGACGAAAATTCATTATTTCACAAGCTTACAAGACTTCGCTGTGCAAAGGATTACCCATTAATGATAGAGACAACATATCTTCCCACCGCAAGATTTATCCGCCTGGATATTGAACGCATTGAGTCAGGTTCTCTATATGATTACCTGCGCAAAACCTATGACTTTAATGCAAATAATATGAAAGAAACACTCCGCCCCATCATTCCCCGTTCTAATGAGAAACAACTATTGCAAATTTCCTCAAGCACTCCTTGTATGCTCCTTGAAAGATTCAGCTATGAAGATGATTTACTCATAGAATATACCCGCTCTATAGTAAGAGGTGACAAGTACATTTTTCAGGTTAATCTGTCAAATGAATAAATCAAAAAAACTGCCGCAAACCCGTGATAAACATAGGTTTGCGGCAGTTCACTTTAGTGTTTTTGTCCTTGGTGTACAGCTTTTTCATATAGTA
>JAZPXS010000125.1:0-3760 GCA_045543775.1 Clostridia bacterium | reverse complement strand
TCCTTTCGTTAACATCATACCCCTTAATATGAAAATTTATACAAGTCTGGAAATTTCTTTTTTTAATCGGGAGATAATTTTCTTTTCCAGCCTTGATATGTAGGACTGGCTTATACCGAGCATATCAGCCACCTCCTTCTGAGTTCTGGGAGTGGGCTTTTTTATGCCAAAGCGAAGCTCCATTATGTTACGTTCTCTTTCGGACAGCTTTTGCATCGCAATGGTAAGAAGCTCACGGTCCACCTCATTTTCCAGGTTTTGGTGAACTGCATCGCTGTCGGTACCCAAAATGTCGGATAGCAGAAGTTCGTTGCCGTCCCAGTCCACATTGAGAGGTTCGTCAATGGAAATTTCGGTTTTCCTGCCGTTGTTTTTTCGAAGATACATAAGTATTTCGTTTTCTATGCATCTGGAGGCATAGGTTGCAAGCTTTATGTTTTTGTCCGGATTGAAAGTGTTAATGGATTTTATGAGTCCGATTGTACCTATGCTTATAAGGTCTTCGATATTTATTCCGGTGTTTTCAAATTTTTTGGATATATACACAACCAGACGCAGGTTTCTTTCGATAAGTTCGTTTCTTGCAAGTGATGGGTTTCGGCGGAAACGTTCAAGGAGCAGTTCCTCTTCTTCTTTGGAAAGCGGAGGGGGAAGAGTGGTTGCACCGCCGATATAGTGGATTTCTCCCAATAATATCTTTTGTAGTATGTTCATAAGCTTTTCCTTAAACAAACAATCATTTCCTTTCATAAATTGGGGCCGATAAGTGCATGATAATCTCCCCTTGGAGAGAGTTTTCCGCAAAATACCGCAGTGACAAAATCCTTTTTGAGATTTTGGTCTACATATATGCTGTCGGGGACAAAGGCGGCAAGGAGACCGCTTTCGGTGCCTATTGACGAAAAGGGAATCAGTCTGAACCCCTCCGGAAGATTTTCTGCACCGGAAAGCTCTGATAAATCAAAACTGAAAAGCGGTGAAAGAAATTCCGCCTCTGCAATTATTACCCTTTTTCCCGTCAGGGGATCTCTCAGCATATTTCCCGTATCTATGAGAGCGGTAAATTCCACGGTTTTCCCAAGCCTTGATACTTTTATCAGGCATAGTCTGGGTTCTATGGAATTTTGTGAAATTCTTTTTGCAATAATGATAAGACAAAACTCTCCCACAGTGCACAGTGCAAGCCATAGGGTAGGAATATCAAAATAGAATACACCGTTTTTGATAACTCCTCCGAGCTTTACTCCCATATCCGTAAAGTACAAAAAGCCGAGCAGACTTATTCCTGTTATTACGGTTATTGATGCAAAACACAGGGTACGCTTTATTGCAGAAAAGATATTGCATCTGTCGAATGAAATAAGGACAATACCCGCAGCACAAAGCATCCGGACAAAAAAATTTTCTCCTATTCCAAATGTGTCGAGAAAAGCAATACATCCGTACAATGCCCCAAAAGCCGCTCCAAGTCCCACACGAAGGGGACTGACTTTAAGACGCATAATTACCGCCTCACCAAGTATGAGAAAGGTGTTAACAAAAAGATTTACAAAAAACAGGACATCCATATACACTACAGGCATGCTGTCACCCCCTTTTTTTATGATTTATTAATTAAATTCTAGCACACACCATCGGTAGAATTTTGTAAAACCAAGGGGGTAATTTCTAAAAAATTTGTTATTGATATTTTTGCATATATATGGTAGAATAGTAAAAAGCTTTTATATTATGGAGGTATATGTCATGAAGGTATTGGCATTTGATTTTGGTGCTTCCAGCGGCCGTGCAATACTCGGCAGCCTGGAAAATGGCAAAATTGTTCTTGAAGAGGTACATCGCTTTGATAACGAACCCGTTATGATTAACGATGGATTCTACTGGGATCTTGCGAGACTTTTTCACGAAGTTAAACAGGGTATAAGAAAGGTAAAGGATGTGGATTTTTCCAGCATAGGTGTTGACACTTGGGGTGTTGACTATGCTCTTATTTCAAAGAGCGGCAAGCTTCTTTCGAACCCTTATCACTATCGTGACGACAGAACGGAAAAGCCTATCGAGGAACTGAAAAAACAGATATCCGCAAAGGAACTCTACAATAAGACAGGTATCCAGGATATGTCTTTCAATACAATATATCAGCTTCTTGCAGATAAAATGCAGAGAAATGATATGTATGAAATTACAGATAAATTTGTCATGATGCCCGAACTCTTCGGATATCTTCTCACAGGCAGGATTTACGGTGAGAAGAGTACAGCTTCTACTTCCGCCCTCCTTGAACCCTACACAAAGGAATGGAACTGGAAGCTCATCGATGAGGTTGGCTTAAACAGAGATATTTTCCCTGAGCTCCTTGAACCCGGTACAAAGGTTGGCAAGCTCAAGGACGATATATGCACTGAGCTTGAAATTGATGCTAAGGACGTAATTGCTGTTGCAGGTCATGATACTGCAAGTGCCATTGCAGCTGTTCCCGCATCGGAAGATAGCTTTGTATATATTTCCTGCGGAACCTGGAGCCTTTTTGGTACAGAGCTTAAGAGCCCCTGCATAACAGAAAAATCCGCAGAGCTTGATATTACCAACGAAACAGGCTACGACAACACTACAAGATTTTTAAAGAACATAATCGGTCTCTGGATTATTCAGGAAACACGCCGTCAGTTTAAGCGCGACGGCAAGGATTACAGCTATGCCGATATGGAAAAAATGGCAAGAGAGGCAACACCATTCAAGTGCTTTATCGATCCCGACGATCCGCTCTTTATGCCTCCCGGAAATCAGGTTCAGAGAATCAAGGATTACTGCAAAAAGACAGGTCAGGCTGTTCCCGAAACCGACGGTGAGGTTGTTCGTTGCATTTACGAAAGTCTTGCACTCAAGTACAAGCACACCTTCAATAGCCTCAAGGATTGTACAGGAAGCGACTTCAAAGCAATCCATATGGTAGGCGGCGGAACAAAGGATGGGTTCCTTTGCCAGATGACTGCAGATGCAACCAAGGTTCCCGTAATTGCAGGACCTATCGAAGCTACAGCTGCAGGTAATGTTGCAGTTCAGCTTATTGCCGCAGGCGAAATCAAGGACCTCAAGGAAGCAAGAAAGATAATTGCAGATTCCTTTGATGTTGTTCACTATGAGCCCTGTGACAGCGGCTTTGATGCAGCATATGAAAGATATGTGAAATTACTGTAATTTATAATACACAAACAAAAACACGGAGAAAAATCCATTGTCGGATTTTTCTCCGTGTTTTTTTAGTTGATAATCAATATATTTCGTATAATAGTCTTACAGTTTCGCCCCTTGTTATGGTGCCTTCAGGATTTTTGTTTCCTGCAACATAGCTGTCTATCAGCCCGATGCTTGCCAATTTGTCAAAATACTCTTTGCACCAGGCAGGTATTTGGGTATTATAGGAAATATTCTTTATTTCCGTTTTGTCCGGCAGAAGCCTTGATACGACTGCTATTACCTCTGCGTGGGTGAGGGTGCCTTCATAGTCAAAGATGAGACCTTCCTCTGTGGCTTTTCCGTTCATTATTCCCAAAGAGTACATAGCTTTTATATGGTTTTTACACCACTGCGGAATTGCGTCGGAATCAGAGAAGGGCAGCTCAACATCTTTGTAGGTGTCGGTAATTATTTTCTGCATATTTGCAATCATTACTGCAAACTCGCCGCGTGTCAGGCCCTTGAGAGGCATAAAATATTTTTTGCCGTCAGATAAGTCGGAGGCCAAGCGGTCTTAGGAAGA
>JAZPXS010000124.1:0-11066 GCA_045543775.1 Clostridia bacterium | reverse complement strand
CGTAATATGAATTTGTCCGCTTGTATCGGTTGTGTAAATGCCGTTTGAGCTTACAGTTCCGCCGTAGTTATCTACTACAGTTCCGTTTGCAGTTGTTACCTTAAATTCTGCACCTGCAAGCGGTTGCTTTGTTTCGCTGTCAAGTTTACGGATAATAAGCCCACCGTCTGAATAGTTTTCAAATTCAACGGTTATAACATCCTGCTCTTTGCCTGTGATATATACAGTTTCAGGAGCATCATTCATAATGTATCCGTCAGGCGCCTTTGTTTCTTCGATTACATAAGTACCTGCTTTCAAGCGATTAATAACGATTGTACCATTAGCAGAGGTTGTGTATTCTCCGATAACAGTTCCGCCCGTACCACTTACACCTGAAAGGTATCTTACACGGAATTTTGCACCCTGCAGAACCTTACCTGTTACACCGTCAACCTTTTTAATGACAAGCCCTGAAAGCGGAGTGTTATCAAAGGTTACTTCCTTGTTTTCTCCTGCTTTAATGTAAATTTCCTTTGCAGACTCATCAATCTTATAGCCATCAGGGGCTTCGGTTTCAGTTATCTTATACCAGCCATCTTTCAAGCGATACAGTTTAATCTGTCCGTTTTCGTCTGTCTGATATTCGCCCATATCGTTTATCTCACCTGAGAATGTATTGTTTGATGCATAAATAATATGGAATTTTGCGCCCTCAATACCATCTTTGGTAATAGCGTCAACCTTATTGATGGTAAGGCTCGGCTTTGGATAATTCTTGAAACGCACTGTAGATGTTCTGTTCGGCTCTAAAGTTACGAGTTTCGGCTCTGTGTCAAGTAAGTATCCGTCAGGAACACTCTTTTCAGTTACCTCATAAATACCGGGAGCAAGATGCTCTAAGAAAGCTTCACCGTTTTCATCCGTTACAACAGTGTTTTCCGTACTGCCTTCAGCGTGTTTTACTAAAAATCCCACACCCTGTATCGGTTCATCAGTTAAAGCATCTGTTTTCACGATTTTAAGGCTTGGCTTTTCTTCATTGACAACTACAAGCTGAGATTGTTTACCACCAAAGAGTTCTACATGGTATTCAGTTTCATTAAGAACATATCCGCTTGGTGCTTCAATTTCCTTAACTGAATACACACCCGGCTCTAAGTTGTCAATCTCAATGCTACCGTTTATATCGGTTACACGGTCAAGATAGTTGCTTCCATCTTCAATTTTCGCAACTCTGAATGTTGCACCTGCTAAATACTTATCCTTGTATGCATCATATTTAAGGATTTTAATTGACGGTTTTTCAGTGTTAGTGAATACGAATGTGGCATATTCGTTGCCATCAACCTTTACAATACGCTCTGCATCGTCAATAAGGTATCCGTCAGGAGCTTTTACCTCTGTTACCGTGTACGAACCTGTTTCAAGGTTATCAAGCCTTATTTCACCGTTTTCGTCCGTTGTATATTCCTTTTCAAAAGTACCGCCGACTTTCTTGAACTTGAATACGGCATTATGAAGGGGCTCCATTGTTTCAGAGTCGAGTTTTACAAGACGCATATACGGTTTCTGGTCGTTCAAGAATACCAACAATGCACTATCACCGCTGTCTTTTGTAATCTCAATAGACTGTGGTGTAGAATTTACAATGTGGTCGTCATCCGTTGCAACTTCTTTAACTGTATATGTACCTGTTTTTAAGTCGTAAAGCAAAATTTCGCCTTTGGAGTTAGTGATGTATGTGCCGATTAAGGTAGTATCAAGGTAAACCTCGAATTTGGTATCTGCCATAGGTTTGCCTGTCAAACTGTCATACTTCTTAATTGTAAGGCTCGGTTTTCTTGTATTCTTAATGACAATTTCATTTTCTCCACCTGCTTCGAGTGTTACATGGTAGAGTTCACTGTTTAAGAGATAGCCTGTTGGAGCTGTGATTTCCTGCACAGTATAAATGCCTTCCGCCATACCCTCAAGCACGATTTTACCATCTGCATCAGTTACTTTATCAAAGGTCTGGCTGCCTGACAGATTGCTTATTCTAATTACAGCACCTTCCAACGCTTTGCCTGTATTTGAGTCGATTTTATATACCGTCAAATCAGGGTTTTTGGTGTTAGTAAACACAAGCTGAACGCTGCCATCGGCTAATGCTTCAAAGGTTCTGCTTTCACGGTCTATAACATAGCCGCTCGGAGCAGACACTTCCGTTACTGTATATGCGCCTGGCTCTAAATCTTCAAGAACAATTTCACCATATCTGTCGGTTGTATATTCTTTTGTGAATGTACCGTCAACCTTATCAATTCTGAATACTGCATTTTCCAAAGGTTTCTTTGTTTCGGAATCAATTTTCAGAATTGAAATACCAGGCTTTATCTTGTTGAAGAAAATAAGTCGTGCTTCTTTTCCTGCAACAAGTTCAATAGACTGCGGACATCCCTGCACAACATGACTTGAATCTGTCTTAACTTCCTTAACTGTATAAGTTCCCGGCTCTAAGTCAGAAATCTCAATTTCACCGTTTCTGTCAGTTGTATAAGTGCCGATTTTGGTTGTGTCCTTATACACTTCAAATACAGTACCTTGCATCGGCTCTAAAGTCTGGCTATCGAGTTTTTCGATAATAAGTCCGGGCTTTCTGCTATTGGTTAAAACAAGAACAGGATCTTTATCTACAGCTGGATTGTATGGATCAATATGAACACCGTGTCTTTCGGTATCTAATACATATCCTTCAGCAGCAACAGATTCTACTACCTCGTAATATCCTTCGGTAAGTCCTGATGCTCTTGCATAACCTGCATTATCTGTCGTTACGGTTGTAACTAACTTTCCGTCTTTGTAAATCTTAAAGGATACATCCTCCAAAGGATTGTGGGTATCCTTATCCATCTTTACAATTACAAGTGACGGAGTTCTCACATTCTTAAAGGTTATGGTTACATCCTTTGTTCCATCCCATTTGAAAGTCTGTACGCTGTTATCTTTTTCATAACCTGCAGGAGCTTTTACCTCATATACTCTATATGAGCCAAAAGGAAGCTCTACACCCTCAAATTCGATAGCACCTGTATGTCCCATCGTTACCTCTGTTGAAAAACTGCCATCTGTCTGCTCAATCTTAAAGGTTGCACCCATAAGCGGATTTCCGTTTTGTGCGTCAACCTTTAACAGTTTGAAACGAGAGTAACTTGTATTCGTTACACTTACAGTCTGTGTCTGACCTGCGGGAACACTTATTGTTTGCGATGCTGCCTTATGAAAGCCTTCCGGTGCCTGAACCTCATTTAATGTGTACTGAACATCAGGATTAAGTTCTTCCCAAATAATCTGACCGTTCACATCACTTGTTCCGGTAAACTTGCTTCCATCAGCGCCAACAAGTTCAAATATAGCACCCTGCAAAGGATTTCCCATATCGTCAACCTTGTTTACAACAAGTCTGCCGTAAGGAGAAATTACCTTTTTCCATACTACTTTACCGTTACATCCCATAAACGCATACTGTGGATCTGCGATAACATAGCTCTGTTCGGTTTCGTCTGTGTTATTTGCAAGATAAACCGAATACTGTGTTGTTGTTGCTGTTGCAGTAATATTGATTTCACAAGATTCAGGAGCATTTCTTACCGGAATACAAATCTTGAAATCGCCTGCGTACTCTTCATCATTAAGATTTAGGTTAGTAACTGCCGCTTTTGTAGGTACTCTCCATAAAGTTGTACCTTCCCATACATAAGTCTGTAAAGGAACATTATCAAGACCTGTGAAGATTGTACCTTCAGGTGCATCATGTGTCTGCAAATCAATACAATAATCATTCTTGAAAGTTGATGTTGCTGATGCTGCCACAAGTTCTCTTGTGTAATATTCAATACCGTTTATGGTTTCTTTCTTGATGCCATAAGCACCGTCCTGTTCAGCACCCGAAATACCTGATTTATGTTCAATATTAAGAACATTACCCGGTTCGTATCTGCCAAGACGGATATGCATACCTGACTCTAAAGGCTCATCCCAAAAACTTGCGTTGAAAAGAATAACCTTAATTGCTTCATACACTCTGATTTGAGACATATTGCTTGTCGGTTCTTCAAGGATTGCACGACCGCTTGTAAAAGCAGTTCCGTGTACGCCTACCTGACCGAGTGTAGCCCATATTGCAATCTGTGTTGCACTTGCATATTCTTCGCGGGTTAAGTCTGCAAGAACAGGACTTTCAGGGCTATAAAGCATTCTAAAGTCTTCAAGTGAACGTTGCGGATAACCTGATGCAAATGCACCGATTGTAGGCGGTGTAGCTGTATATTTACCACCGATGGTAAGTTTCTTATTGTTTGGCGGATTCTTAAGACCAAAGTTGATACAGTATGCAGGTCCCTCAATACCCGTATCAGTCTTATAGCTCCAGGCATATCCGTTAAGTTTAACGCCATCTGTTGTACTCATAATGCTGAATTTCTCATTCATTGTAATCGTTACAGTTTTTGCTTTGCCGTCAGAAATCGTTTCTGCATTGGCTGTTACGAACATCGAGAAAATCATTGATACAAGCAGCAGCAATGATATTAACTTTCTACCATAATGTTTTTTTGACATCTTAATTCTCCTCTCATTTAGATAATAAAAAAAGCAGACCTTTATTTTAAAAAGTCTGCTAAGTTAAAATATTAAGTTTACTTCGTTGTACTCATTGGTACTAACAATTCTTTGGCAAATTTTGTTTTAGCTGTATTGGGATCAGTTCTCGAATATCTTACAGGGAACAGCGCCTTGTCTGTCCTTGCAACATCATAATAGCTGATGTCGGTTGTGTGCCATTTACCATCAACATAAACCTCATTCCATGCGTGGATATCATCCACTACTGAAATACAAGGTATTTCTGCTCTCTGGCAAAGGTAAACAAAAGCATTTGAATATGTTCCGCAAATCGCATTTACGGGTGGTGTCTCTGTGAACACTCTGTTTATACCTGCAACATTTTCATCTTTATATGCTACCCTGTCGCAGATATAATCCGCTATGCGTTTTACTTTTTCCTTATCGGTTAATCCCGAGATTTCTGCAACGAAATTATCTGTTGCCTTGTTCGCAGGTTCAAAGTATTTATGCACCTGTGGCATACAGATTCGATATCCGGGATAATCGTGAAGATTTTTGGTTGTCGGTTCAAAACCGAAAGTGAACGAATAATATCCCGAAAATGTTGATACTACCGATTTCATTGCTTCATCTGTTCTCCCCGGAGAGTTAAAGGTAAAGTCCTTATCTATGTAATGAGCGTACTTGTAATCTGCATTATAGCCGTATTCGTCCGTATTACTTGTAATTTCAGTTATATCAACTATGGATTGACGAATGGCGTTGTATGCATCTTTTGTGTAAATCTCATTAAAGATTGCCTGATTTGCATTTTGAGAGTAATCTTCTTTTGCATAGGCGTTTCCGTCTAACACCTTATGTTCAGGCTTGGGAGTTTCTTCTTTTTTGTCCTCGCCGAGATATACGCTGTTGGTGTCTTCGTAATACTCAACATTCACACCGAATATCTTTGCCACATCACGAAGTCTTACATAGTTGTAGCCATTTATGTTGTAGGCTTCAAGCTCTATTGCTTCGTTATTCCAAAAGAAAATTTGACTTGTGATTTTCGCTAAAACATCAGAATTTGCCAAAACTGCTGTACCTCCGAAAATAAATGCACCACAAAGCAAACCGATTATAAAGGATCTTATACACTTCATAATGATTCCTCCTCGTGTTTATATATTTCAGAGTTGAATTTGCGAATGTGAGTATCACTTAAAAAACTTACTTAACTTGGTATCCCTGCACACACCAGCGATAATCGTCTGCCTGATTCTTTACGCAGGTGATAAGGGTTATAATATTGTCTGCAGTGCCTTGCAGTCTTGATGTGTCATTTACAGAGATTTTCTTAATGCTGTAAACCTTGTAGGTTCGTGTACCTTTCTTGGTCGTCAGCTTAATTTCATCGCCGTAGTCAAGTTCGTGGATTTCTCCGAAGTAGTCGTTTGTACCTCTGTTGTGAGCAGCAAGACAAACATTACCATTCCAGATTGATGTATCCTTGAAATGACCTACACCTTTTGCAAGTACAGAATTTGTTGTACCGTCATAAATTTTGACCGATAAATCAAGTTCAGGAATCTTTAATGTTCCTATATGTCCGCCTGTATATTTCATACTGCTTGTTACTTCAGTAAAGGCGGGTTCCTCGAAGTAGTAATAATCATCGTCCTCATACATTGTGCCGGGGATATATACTCCGTTTCCGTTTGAGGTAATGATATTTGAGCCTGTGTTTGGGTTGGTGTTAGTAGACACCGTTACACTTGGCTGTGTAGTTGTCGATGTAATACTGCCGACAATGGTTGTACCTGTTGCGGAGTCAACATAAGGCGATGCGAGGTTTGGTGTCAGCGGTTCGCCTGTATTTCTGACATTGCTTGTATGACTACCGAAAGCAGGCGGGATAAGTGCGCTGTTTTTACTTAAATCAACTGCCGCTTTGTTCACATTATTTCCAACTACTACTGTTGTTACTGATGTGGGTGTACCGAATATTCCTGCCGATGGCGGATTAACTGTATAAAAGTCAGCCGCAAACACCGATGTACCCATCATCATTAACGCAAGTCCTAAACAAATCGTTTTCTTTAACATTAATATCCCTTCCTTCTTTTTCTGATTAGTCTGTAAGCACCATAGCCACCGCCGCCTAATCCGAGGAGACCTAAAAGATAAGCCCACCAATATGAAAGGAAATGGTTATCTTTTGGAACTTCGGTAAAGACTGCAGTATATGTTACTGTATCGTTTACAACTTTCTTGACTTCGCCTTTATATTCTGCTGTCGCTGTGTATCCCTTTGTATAGGTCTTTGTTCCTGTACCGGAATATGTAGCAATCGCAGTATATCTCACTGCTAAGTCATAACCATCAATATTATCACTTGCCGCTGACTTCCAACTGATATTTGTCAAATTCAGCGTTGCGCCGTCTTTGTTAATAGTCTTTGGAACAAGTGATGTATCTGCATCCATAAGGTTCGGATAACTTCTGCTTTCCGTAATCGTGTAGCTCTGTTTTCCATAGCCTGCAGCAGTGACAGTTAAGGTTGTATAATCGAACTCAAGCGTTCCTGCATAACCATCTTCCGTTGAGATTTCCATTGTAGGCTCAAACTGAGATATAACTGTCTGTGTGTTTGCGCTTCCTGTATGGATACTGATTTTTTCGGTATGCTCTTTTACATCTTCCTTAGTATTATCTTCTGTGAGAAGTTCTGTAAAAGCATACTTCGTTTTGTCCTCGGTAAATTCCTCAGTTGGAATTATATCCGAGCTTTCCGTCTTTGGAAGAACATAAACCTTTTGAATGGTTTGGAGTTCTCCTGACTGTCCCTTTATAACCTCGTTAGGTTCGGGGATGTTTGCAGCTGATACGCTTACTGCCATTGAAAGCAGAGCTAATATACAAGCTGCTGTTTTTCGTAATTTTAACATTTGCAAATTCAACTCCTTTGTAATTTGATTTGGGTTTGGGGTAACGGTTATTTCATCGCACGATTTCAACCACCGCCCTTCGCAGAAAACAACTCTTCAATATGACGGAGCATTGTTTTGTCGTTTCTGCTATATATATTTACCTTTGGATGACCGAGCCTCATTTTGTCCGGAACCTTGTCTAAAAGAAATACATAGGATTTGTCAATGGTCCGTTTCCATGCTTTGTCATTCAGAAGATATTTCAGTTTACCGATGTGCCAGCTATCCGCAAAACACATGCAAAATTTTAAGTCGCACGATTTAAACAACTCGATATCCGTTTCATTGAAATTATCATAGGTTGACAACAACTTCCCTTTCGATGAAATGTTGTACGGGGTACCGAAATCGTATATGATCGCGCGACTTGTTTTTTGAAGTCTTGGTATATCAATATTTGAATGTACTATGAAGGTAACTTTCTTACCTTTGGCAAACCGAAGATTTCCTGTCCCTGACAGATCAATGGCTTTTACTGCACACTCTTCTGCAAGAGCGATATAGTCTGCAATATTTATCGCCATATTGGTTACTCCGCATCCTCGTGTCAGCCCCATAACTCCAATTGTAATGCACTTGGGTTTTGGCGAAAGAGGCTTTGGAGCCTCTTCCGACTCATCATATACGTTTATTTCGTAGTCGTATATATATCCCTTCTTTATCACATCAGCAAGGTAGTTTTCATCGAGCCTTTGGCCCTCGTATATAATCTCGTATATTCCGAGAGCCTTATATTCTGAAATCTGTTCTTCTATGTACTGATTACGATAGCCGGGAAAAACGATTACAATTCTTAAATTCGGTTCTGTTACGCATACATCTTCAAAGAAACTCTTTTTATCTATGTTTTCAAGATTACTGTTTGCGATTACCAAAACATCAATGTTGGCATCAATAGAATCAAATGTCCTTAAAAAATCCTGCGCCCCCTCAAATTCATCTGCTACAATTCTTATTCCGTTTCCTGCACATACCGCTGAAATTTCACTGCGATATTTATTACTGTCAAGCCAAGTTACAACATTAATCATTAAATTTCAACTCCTCCCTGTATTCTTCTAACACCGCACCATCTTTATCAGTGATGCTGTCAAGAATTTTTAGTGATACCTCAAGGGCATTTCTCGTGTCTTTGAGTGTCTTTTTATAAAAAGCATGAAGAAAGACAATCTCTTCATCGTGCTCATAAAATATTACTCGCACCATTTTGCTTAATACCATCACACGGACCTCGTAAAGTCTGCTGAATCGTCCACCGGAAAAATGCCTTACATATGGTTCACAGAAACAATGTTTATCGTCCTTCAAGTATTCCAGACAGAACTCAAATTTGTTTTTTATTTTATCTTCTGCCTTTTCAAGAAAATCATTTACAGGACACTTGCTATCTTTCTTGTATACGAATATCTTTCTCATACTTTCACCTCACTCTCTGTTTAGTAGTTCCTCAGAAATTCTATGATTGAATTCTTCATATGTGTCACATCTTTGAACTTGCCCTTGAACTCACCAATCTCTGCACTTGAGAATGTTATTCCGTCAACAGTTATTGACTTTGGATTGTCTGAAAGAAGCTTATGCATTTCAGCTTCCTCAATTGTTTTTCCTGCACTCTCCTGCTTGATTTTTACTGCTTTCTTCAAGTCAAGTTTGTACAACCTTTGCTGATACACAAGGTCATTAATAAGTTTTTGCTCTTCTTCCGTCAAATACGAAAGTTCAACTGCTATTTTTAGGCTGAGTCTTCTGCCGTCCAAAACATCCAACAGTTCCTGTACAAGATGGTTAATTCGGAGATACATATAGACCTTGGATTTTGATGTTGAGAATTCTTTTTCCATTATCCTGTCAATCTTATCTTCAGAATTCCACCCGTTGGAATTTTCCTCTTTTACCTTTTTTCTGTTCTTCAAATCGTTGTATCGTATCATATACGACTTTGCGATTTCAGATGGCAAATAAGAATCTCGTTGCTGAAAGTTAGTTGAAATCATTATTCGGTTTGCAAGTTCATCATCAGCCTTGATTACTATTGCCTTGATTTCAGTTTCACCATTTAACTGTGTTGCCCTTGTCCTTCGATGTCCGGCAAGTATCTCATATGTACCCTCTCCTAAAGGTCTTACTATAATCGGCTCCATGAGACCGTTTGCCTTGATACTCTCTGCAAGAGCATTCAGTTTTTCATCCGCAACAACTTTAAACGGATGATTTGCTTTTTCCCTAAGACTGGATATTAAAAGCGTTGTTACCTTGACATCACCGGAAAGACCAAACATTTCCGAGAGTCCCTTAACTGATGTTTCTGATCTTTTCTCAGACTTTTGGGAAAGCGCTGCAAATACATCATTCTTCATCAGCTAACAACTCCTTTGTAATATTCATATACGCAACCGACACGGGATTGTCAGGTGCAAGTTCAATAAGGCTTTTACCGTACAATGTCTGCTCTGCCGCCTTTATTGAATACGGAATGTATTCCTCAAACACTTTAATGTCCTTTCCGTATATCTCATAGACCTTTTCTCTTATACCTTGGCTGAGTTTTGTCCTGGACTGATACTTGGTTAGGAAAATACCTTTTATTTGGAGTTCTCTGTTCAGCTTCTTTTGAATCATTGATATTGTATCAAGCATGACTCTCAAACTCTCAAAGCTTAGGTACTGTGTTTCAACGGGAATCAAAACATAATTTGATGCCGTAAGTGCATTAGTTACGATAAGGCTCAGCGATGGCGGGCAGTCGATTATGATGTAATCATACAAGTGCTCAATTGTCGATATAATATCTTTCAACAGGTATTCTCTGCGGTAAGCATTCATTACTTTGTAATCCATTTCCGCGAGTACCGAGTTTGCAGGTATTATATCGACCTTTCCGACTTGTCTAATACATTCAACTACTCGCTGCTCCGTAACCCCATCAGCTATCGCTTCATCTATTAAGTCGCAAAGTGTGTTGTCAAGTTCGTCTGCAATCATCCCAAGAGATGTTGCAATATTCCCCTGACTATCTGCATCAACAATAAGCACCTTTTTATTAAACTCTGCAAATGAATATGCTATGTTAATGCTTGATACGGTTTTACCAACACCGCCCTTTAGATTAATTAAACTTATAACCTCACTCATAGTCGATTTCTCCTTATAAATTTTTTAAAATATTTTCTAATTTATCACCTCATTTTGCTATAAATTTTAGACTTTAAATGAAAATTGAGCTTGTTCTTTTTGCAAAACAAAAAGAGACAAGTCTTCGAAACCCTTGAAATATCAAGGTTTTCTTGACTTGTCCCTATTATAGCACAATGATATACCGACTGTATAATTTAGATACCAATATTGTTTAGAAGTTGCGAGGCATAAGGTTTAGATGCAATGTATTTTAGCTAAATTATTCTGCTTCGCTCACTATCGCATCTCAATTACTCTGAAAGTAGATTGAAATAATATACGGGCATTGCACTCCATCCATGGCAAAGGCTTCCGGCATTAGCAAAATCACTTTCC
>JAZPXS010000123.1:0-5022 GCA_045543775.1 Clostridia bacterium | reverse complement strand
GTCCTTATCAAGGGACGGAGCAAAACCGCCCTCATCACCGACACTTGTGGAAAGTCCCTTTTCTTTAAGAATATTCTTAAGGGTATGAAAGACCTCTGCACAGGCACAAAGCGCATCACGGAATGTATCAAAGCCCGTCGGCATAATCATAAATTCCTGAATATCAACATTGTTTCCTGCGTGAGCACCGCCGTTTAATATATTCATCATCGGAATAGGCAGAATATGTCCGAAGGAGCCGCCTATATACTGATAGAGTCCAATACCAAGAGCATTGGATGCCGCTTTGGCACAGGCAAGAGATACAGAGAGTATGGCATTTGCTCCAAGATTGGATTTGTTTGCAGTACCGTCCAGCTCTATGAGGGCACGGTCAATAGTACACTGGTCGAGAACATTCATTCCTGAGAGCTTGTCAGCAATAACTGTATTTACATTGTCTACGGCACGGATTACACCCCGTCCCAGATAACGTCCTCCCCCGTCACGAAGCTCTGCCGCTTCGTGTACACCCGTGGATGCTCCCGAGGGCACGGAGGCTCTTCCCACATAGCCGTCCTCGGTAATGACCGTTGCTTCCACTGTGGGGTTTCCTCTGGAATCGAGAATTTCCATTGCGTACACATCCGAAATTTCAATAAACTGTCGCATAATTTTTCACTCCTGGATAAATAAGAAATACACCGACTTTGCGGTGTATTTATTTTAACCAATTTGAGAAAGGGTATTCTATTTCCTTTTGATAATATCGCAGGAATCAAGCATAACGGTTACGGGACCGTCATTTAGAAGCTCCACCTTCATATCCGCACCAAAGATGCCTGTTTGTATTTTTTTGCCTGTTATATCTTCCAGTGCTTTTACAAATTTGTCGTAGTATATCGTTGCAGTATCGGGCTTCATAGCATTTGTAAAGGACGGACGTTTTCCGTGAGAGCAGTCTGCATAAAGGGTAAACTGACTTATGACAAGTATGCCGCCGTCCACATCACCGACGGAAAGATTCATTTTTTCGTTCTCGTCCTCAAAAATACGCAGTCCTGCCATTTTCTGCGCCATAGGGATGATGTATTCTTCCTTGTCACCCTCACAAAATCCAACCAATGCAAGAAGACCAACGCCGATAGAGCCGTTTACTTTCCCGTCTATTGTGACCGATGCGTTTTTAACCCGCTGTATAAGAATTCTCATTTTTTACCTCTTCCCGGTGTTGCCAGTATCACGTGCCATCCTACGCTCACAACAAAGTATGCCGCAAGAAGAATTGCAAGTGCTTTAAATACAGATCTTGCCCAGTTTCCTGCAAGAGCAGTACCGGCTATGAGGTTATATACAAATTCGGGCATATTGTGCATAAAGAAAAAGCCGAATCCGAAAACAAGAAGAAAAACTACATATTCAACAAGGTATTTGTGAGCTTTTTGTACTGCACGGTATGCCGTAAGTGCTGCCGCAACCCAGTATGCAATACCGAGATAGCAGGAAGCTGTAATTATTGCAAGGGCATTTGCACTGTTGTGTTCTCCAATATAAACAAACATAAGGGACACAAAACCAATCATAGCAACCACTGTGGTTACAAGTGCAAGATTGGAATGGTGTTCACATCTTTCGTTTTTTATCTGTCTGTTATTCTTCATAGTTTTTAACTCCTTTGAATTATTACCAGTCGCCAAGCTCGTACATAACTGCGGAAATAGCGGCGATTGGTGCAGTTTCGCACCTCATTATGCGTGGACCGAGACCTACCGTGCAGGCTCCCTCTTTGGTTGCCATTTCCACCTCTTCCTCTTCAAAACCGCCCTCGGGGCCGATGATTACGGCAATTTTAACCGCATCGGTTCTGCTTTGGATAAGGTCTTTGAGTCTGTTTGCTGTTTCGTTTTCATAGGGAAGTATGCACAAATCAAAGTCCTTTATGCGAGAGAGCATATCCTTGTAGCTTATGCACTCTTCTGCCTTGGGTATAATGCCTCGCATACATTGTTTGGCAGCTTCCTCGGCTATTCTCTGCCTGCGGATGAGTCTGGAATCTTCTTTGTTAGCCTTGGCAACAGAGCGTTTCATAGCAACGGGTACAACCGAGCATACGCCAAGCTCCACAGATTTCTGTATTATATAGTCCAGCTTGTCCCCTTTCGGGAATCCTTGAAAAAGAGTAATCTCTATATTACTTTCGTTTTTATTTTCCTGTACCGAGTCTATGGAAAGGTTTACGCTGTCCTTACCGCAATCGGTAATGGTGCATATATAGTCTGTCTTGTTACCGTCGCATATGCTCAGCTTGTCCCCCGGTTTAAGCCTGAGAACCTTGGTAATATGCTTGACATCATCTCCCGTGAGATGCACATTTTCCGAGTCTATCTGCGACGGAGAAGCAAAAAATCTGTGCATGCAGGTATCTCCTTTTTTATAATGTAAAAAATACCATAGTTAAGTATAACACAATATGCACCGTAAATGCAAGAGCCAAATTTAAAATTGACAGGTTACGCACGCCCATCCGTCCTCACGGCGGATGCTTTTTACTTCTATATTCTCTTTATCCATTGCATTTGTCACATCGCCGAGTCTCTCTTCGATAATTCCCGAGGTAATAAATATTCCCCCTCGGGCTATGAGCTTCTTTACTGTGGGGAGCAGAGCTATTATCACATCTGCCACGATGTTTGCTACTATCACATTGTATTTGGTTTGGGAGAGCTTGTCAAACAGTGCCTTGTCGCTTGTCACATCTCCTGCCATTACCTCATATTTACTTTTGTCAACACCGTTTCTGTCTGCATTTTCGTAGGCAACACGGATGCAGTTTTCGTCTATATCCACCGCTTTTGCACTTTTTGCTCCAAGCATGAGAGCTATTACGGAGAGTATTCCGCTTCCGCATCCGGCATCAAATATCTCGGTGTTTTCGTCAACATATTTTTCAAGCTCGCAGATGCACATCTTGGTGCTTGCGTGAGTGCCCGTTCCAAAGGTCATTCCGGGGTTTACCGTAAACACAACTCTGTCGGTTTCTCCCTCAAGCGGAGACCACTCCGGCTGAATGAGAATCTTCTCCCCTACTTCTATGGGTTTAAAATATTCCTTCCAGTTGTTTGCCCAGTCCTCTTCGTTTAGTCCCTCGGTGGCAATTTCCAGTCTGCCAAGCTCATTGTCTGTGTCGGTTTTTTTGAGATTTTCAAGTGCAGAGCGTACCGAGCTCATAACTTCGGGAGCAGAGTCGTTATTCTCTACATAAAACTTAACCCGTGTTTCGCCCTTTTTGGCTTCCAGAAGCTCCTCGTCCACGTAGTCCCAGTATTTTTTGTTGTCTTCAAGAAATTCTGTAAACTCACTTTCGTCCTCTATTTCAAATCCGCATATGCCTGCATCCTCAAGGCATGAGCAAACTGCATCAATTCCAAAGGTTGTTGTATATACGCTTACGCAAATCCATTCCATTTGATTTTCACTCCTTTACTAAAATCATAGTACTTATTTTGCTTTTTGTCAACGAAAACACTTGATAAGTCAATTGTAAAGTGAAATGCAATACTTGTTTGATTTATATTTTTAAGTGTATAAATTATAGATACAGGCAGGTGTTGCATTTTGTTTTGCAAAGAAATTATTGAGTAAAAATTAAAGCCTCCAAGGAGAGTCAATCTTAGAGGCTCATTCTTTTTTATTCAATTATCGCAATAATCTGTGTGATGAACTTGCTTTTATCTTTATGTTGTGGCGGTCCTTCAAGATAAATATTACGGAATACACCTGTCAGCGTCAGATTATTTTCTTCTGCATAGGAAAAAAGTCTCTTTCGTGCTTCGGAAATTTCCTCATAAGCTCCGTGATGAAAAAAGGAAATCGCTTTGAGTTCGGGGAGATGCTTTATGTATTCACCTTCGCTTCCTTGAGGCACAGCAACACAATAAGAAACATCCCCGGGCACATTTGCGTAATGCTCTGTAAAATACATTCTTCTCGTTGTATCCGTTCCGTGCAATTTCATTGCTTCGAGCGCTGTATCTCTTAAAAGATTTGTCTTGTCAGCAATAGAGGTTGATTTATACACACGGCAGTATATCGTCTGCGGTTCAATAGTGATTTCTCGTATAATATCACCTTTTTTATGTGTTCTTTCTTTCAGCTTTTCAATGGTAAGATTAAGTTCATCACGCATTTTTTCAAGCCGTTCTATCATCGGTTGTAAATCCGTTGTATCGCTGAAATATGCTCTTATTTCGTCAAGCGACAACCCTAAGTCCTGAAATACACGGATTGTACGGATTTGAGTAAAGGTATCAATGGTGTAATATCTGTTGCCTGTAGCACCATCTTTTTGGTCAGGTTTTATTAGACCTTTGATTTCGTAATTTAATATGGCTTTGCGTGTAATTCCAACTGCTTTTGCAATTTCACCTATGGAAAATAAGTTCCTGTCGTTCATAAAAATATCTCCGTTTCCAGTATAAAAAATTTCTTTGAAAAAATATCAAAAAACTATTGCTTCGTCCCTTGGGGGACGGTGTATAATTATTGTAGCATATAATATCAAATTTTTCAAGATGTGGAGGGTGATAAATTTGAAATTAAAGGATTATTGCATTAAGGAAGGAAAGGAGTATTTATTATCCGAGTGGGATGACGAAAAAAACATGCCGTTCACCCCTGAAACTGTCAGCCCGAGCAGTTCTGTTCCGGTATGGTGGAAGTGTGAAAAAGGTCATTCGTGGCAGACGCAGGTACGTAGCCGTTCAAAAACACTTACAAGATGCCCGAAATGTCTTGCGACAGAGCTCTCTAAAAAGAGAAAACAACAGGTAAAAGAATTTGCAAAGAAAATGAGTTGTAAATAAGTGCCCGTTTTTTGTACACTATTAAAAAATAAAAATTTACTATATTATAAAGAAAGAAGGAATGAACATTGAAAAAGTTATTTAGCACGGTTTTATGCTTGTGTATGCTTATCAGCATATTGCCAACAAATGTATCTGCAGCGTCGGTTGTAAATATTTTCAATATTACAGTAACCGAGCC
>JAZPXS010000122.1:0-5596 GCA_045543775.1 Clostridia bacterium | reverse complement strand
CCGTAGCCATAACCATAACCTGAGCCATAGCCATATCCGTAGCCTGAGCTACTATACTTGTTATAGTGACTATATCTGCTTCCGTAGTGATAGTTATGATATGATTTATAGCCGTAGCCATAGCCATAATATCTGTATCCGTATCCGTGACCTGCATGTGATGCCTGTGCACCATTAAGAATACAGCCCATAATTCTTATATCTGTTGATAAAAGGTTGTTGAAACCACTCTGGATTTTAGAAACCCTGACAGCATCCTGTAAAATAACATAATATGCCGCATCACAAACCTGTGCAAAGAAAAGAGCGTCAGAAACAAGTCCGCACGGTGGTGTATCAACAAGAATCAAGTCAAAATCGTCACGAACTGCATCAAATACATTTTTGATATAGCTTGAATTAACATACTTAAACTTGCTACCATAGCTTGTATTGAATACCATGAAATAAATGTTAAATTCTTCAAGGTACGCAATTTTATAATCTTTTTCAACTGTTTCATATTCAATTTTTTCCGGGTCAATGCCCAATAAAGGTGAAACGGAAGGATGTCGCAAGTCACCGTCAACAAGCAACACCTTTTTGCCCTGTTCACAAAGTGAAAGTGCAAGGTTTGTAACAACCGTTGTCTTACCCTCACTCGGTGCTGTACTTGTACCCATAATGATTTTCTCGCCTGGCTTAAGTGAGTTTTTAAAGACATTTCTTAGAACTCGCACCGACTCGTAAAAAGCCTTGTCAACATTCGGATTGGTCCAAAGGATTGCTTTATCAATTTCCTTTGAATACTTCTTAAAGCTGATGTACGGAATTGTACCAAGTGCTTCAGAGTCAATAGTCTTTTTAATGTCATCCTTGTTTCTCATTGTGTTTCTGCTGTAAACATAAATGATTATGATAACAAGACCTATAACAAAGCCAATAAGCATCGCCTTAATAACGGAACCTCTGTACGCCGTGCCGTTAGATGGCTCAGTCGGAACTGTAGGTGGTGTTATAACTTTAAGCTTAATATTACCGATAGAATATTTAGCAATCGAAGGATAATTATCTATAGCAGAAACAAGCACATCATATGCTCTCTGCGGGTCTGTCGATGTGCAATACATCGTAAACATATTTGTACCCGAAACATTTCCGGCACTGAGAGAAGCACCAAGAGTTGATTTTCCCAAATCTTCACGAATTGCATCATAAAGCAAATCACTCTGAAGAATATATGGGAATGTTTTTGATAACTGACCGGCTGTTGCAGAGTCATAATAGAAAGAATATACGGATACACCGCCGATTGACGACGAACTGTTCTGTGTATCCACTGTAAATGTCGCTTCAGATTTGTATTGTGGTACAAAAGTCATATGTTTATATCCGAATGTAATTGCACCCATAATTATTGCAAGCAACACACAAACCCAACCGAATTTTCTTAAAGCGATTGCAACATCTTCCAGATTCAAGTTCGGTATTTGCGAGGATTTATTTGATTTTGTTTTGTTATCAGTTTCTTTCATCTGTAATCTTTTCCTTTATGCATCTTTCGATTCTTTTGGATTTTCGTGTCTGCTGTACTTTCCGTATTTGCCATATTTACTGCCGTATTTACCATATTGTGTTCCGTAGCGGAAGCCACTTTCACCGGTACCTGCCATTGAGAACAAATTAAACTCAGGATATGAATCGTTAAGAATACATCCTGCCATATGTCCGCCAACTTCCTTAATTGTGGCAACTGCATCATTGATATCTGCCGAGAAGGCTGTATCCGTTCTTACAACAAGAATTACCTGGTCAGTCATTTTAACAATATCCGTAACAAAGGCATCAGCAACAATAGGCGCTGTATCAAGAATAATAAAGTCAGCCTGTGCCTCAAAGCTCTTGATAACTCTTCTCAAATCGCCACTTTCTATCCAATCGCCATATTCCGGATACGGAATTGTATTTATTGCAAGATAAAGCTGTGACTGTTTATATCTCTTCAATCTGAAATCCTTTGGCTCAATCTTTTTGTTAAGAAGATTGCCGAATTCTGATTTTTCACTTGGCTTCTTATCAAAAATCCTGAACAATGCAGGTTTTTTACAGTCCACATCAATAAGAATAACCTTGTGACCACGGTCAGCCAATGAAATAGCAATATTCGCTGCAGTTGTAGATTTACCTTCATTTTCAGTAACGCTTGTTACAGCAAAGACCTTTGAACCCTTGCGATTATTTATATGTTCAACCTTCGCCGCAAGTTTATGATAATTTTCAACAAAGCTCAAGCTGATAAACGCATTGTTATGAATAAGAAGAGCCTTGTTTTTGCCCTGAAGTCTTTCCTGAATACTGAATGGCTTCTTTTCATGAGGTATAGATCCAATAAGCTTTGCTTCAATCTTATTCTTAAAGTCCGCTTCATCCTTAACAGTGTCTCTGAGGAGTGAGAAAACTACTATAAGACCTGCCACAAGTACACTACAAGCGCCGGAAATAAGAACTCTGTTTCCTGTTGAAATTACATTTGACGGAAAATGAGGTACTTCAGGCATTTTCAGAACAGTGATAACAACATTTTCAAAAGCAGAATCTGAAATCTGAGGATAAGACTCCATTGCAGCCCTAAGAAGATCATAGGATTTCTGCGGGCTGTCACTTGTAACAGAAAGGGATAAGAAGTTTGTATCTGCGTGTACCTCAGCTTTAAGCTTTCCGTCAAATTCTTCAACCTCAAGAATCTCAGCAGCCTTTTCACGAACTGAAGGCTGAACAATTACTCTTGAAACAACCGTTGCCATTTCAGCGGAAAGATTAAATAAAGAATATGTTCCGGTTGTAGAGCTCTTTGCATTTACAACAAGTGTAGCCCTTGCGGTATATTCAGGTGTATAAACACTTCTTGTAACGACATAAATACCCATAAACCCGATAACCGCCGCCATAATAATAGCCCAGGCATTCCTTATCAGGTCTCGTATAATACTGTATAATTCAATTCTGGTATTTAATATGTTCATAATCTCAACCTACGATAACATTAAGTATTGAATGCCCTTGAGCACCCTTTGAATCAGTTACATAATAATGGACACTATATAAGCCTTCCTCAGACATATCTGCATTTGTTTCAATTCTTACAGAATCAAGAGGAATATCGGCAGTAATATTACTTTTTATTTTCACAAGGAATGATGCCCAATCGATTTCTTCACCTTTTTCAGCATAGATAAGGTAATCGCTCAGTTCAATTACAGGAGCAACAAGGCTTCTGTCCTCAATAACAAGAGGTAACTTAAGATTTGACACATCACCCTTGCTGTTTGCAACTGATATGTCAATATGGAAGACACCTACCACAGAGCCTGTAAAATCTTCAGACGTAACAATTATGCTTCGAGAAATATCACCATCAATACAGTCGGTTGCCCTGATTGCATCTGAAATGTTGATTTTGTCATATATTGAATAGCAAAGTGATTCATGAACCGAAAATTTTGGTGATTCATAATTTTTGTATTTTATCTTTCTTGAAGCATTTGATACATTATTATCACTGTCACAAACAGCATAAACAACCTTGCACATACCGTCATTAAGGAATTTTGACACAGATTCAACTATAACCTTGTCTGTTAAATCCTTGTCCTTTTCGTCATAAGCTGTAACTCCCTGAAGCAATTCTTCATCAGTAGCCTCAAAACTTACTTCAATCAATTCATTTTCTATAGTTATAACCGGAATCGTATTATCGGTCGTCATTTTTTCTTTGACATAAAATACACCAAACAATACTGATGTAACAGCAAATGCCAACAAAATAAACGCTCTTAATATCTTCATTTTATCGTAGCCTCCTGAAAAATGGGCAAAATATCACACATAATCTATTGTATTATACCACTACGAAAGACAAAAGTCCACCCATAACGAACATTTTTTACAAATTTGTCACAGAAATATAACAACAAATCGGAGTTTATTGGGATACAGCCTCCCTTGTTAAAGGGAGGGGGACCGCGTCAGCGGTGGAGGTATTCATTACGAATGTCGGTTTATATGTTACTTTTCGGCGGAGGCAAGCCCCCGCCCTACCGGACAGCATTGAATTTGCAATATCCCGACAAATTATAATTTGAAATACAAAAACAGCACAAAAAAGACAGAGCTTTTACACTCTGCCTTTCATTATATTATAAGTTAATTCTTATTTAGAAGCTTCTTCAACAGCAACTGCACATGCAACTGTTGCGCCTACCATTGGGTTGTTACCCATACCGATAAGACCCATCATTTCAATGGGTATGAAGCACTATCCCCACTTCCCTCACCTGCGGTGACACCTTCTCCTCCAGGGGGCAGGCTACAAATGAGAGTTTCCCTTTTGGAAAACTCTTATTTTTTGTGCTCATATTTTTCGTCATTGCCAAATGAGTGTTTTTGTGTTATAGTATTTGTCATTCTATTATAAGTGAGGCAGTTTTTTATGTATGCGATGATTTTAACTATTAAGGAAGCAGTTTGTAAAATTCTTACAGTTATTTTGCTTCTTCCTACAGGCTATTGTTTAAGTGATTCAAACAATACAATAACAGCGGCTAATCCTTTTGAATCAATTGAAAATCCATATATTGTTGAATATCTTAATCCTGATATTGCAGCACATCGTTCGGGTGCCGGTAATGCACCTCAGAATACACTTATGGCATTTGAAAACATAATAGAAAAAGGTGACGACTGTTGCGTTGACACACTTGAATTTGATGTTCAGATTACAGCTGACGGGGAATTGGTTTTGCAACATGACCTGACTTACGATAATACATCAAATGCTGTTGAGGCATTCGGTAAAAAGAATGTTTACGTTTCATCTCTTACCTTTGAGGAGGCTCAGGTTCTTAACCTTGGTGAGAATTTTGAGGTTGATGGTGAATACCCGTACAGAGGATTGCGAGGGGATGAAATCCCTGAAAATTTAAGAGTTGTAACATGTGACAGCATAATTGACTATGTTGAAGCGAATTGTGGTGACAAGAAGTATAATTATCTTATTGAAGTAAAGAGTATCGGTGCTGACGGAAAACGTGCAGTTGACAAGCTTTATTCAATAATTTCCGAAAGAAATCTCACGGACAGAACTATCTGGTCGACATTTGCACCTGATGTGTCTTCATATATGAAATCTAATTATCCCGAAATACCACGTACTGCAGATGCAATTGAAGCTGTGGGATTTTACCTTTGCTTTGCAATGGGGATTGACCTGAAAGAGACTAATCCTTCATATGTTGCTTTGCAAATTCCGTACGGTGGAATGATTAACGACTTTATTGACCTTGGTTCAGAGGAAATGCTGAATTATGCTCATTCTTATAATATTGCAGTTCAATATTGGACGATTAATGAAGAGGAAGATGTAAAAAGACTTACTGAAAATGGTGCTGACTGCATTATAACCGATTATCCTGAAATGGCATACAGCGTTATCGAAGGATGCAAAAATCAATAATCCTTTTTAAAGTAAAGCCAACTCGACAATTTTTACAAAAAACATTAGACACATCATAGAGGAAAACTCCATAATGATGTGTCTAACTTTTTACACAATTAAGGT
>JAZPXS010000121.1:0-4217 GCA_045543775.1 Clostridia bacterium | reverse complement strand
CTCTCTGACTTTTTTTATTATTTCACCTTTTTTGAATATAAGTCCCTCGCCTTTTCCTCCGGCAATGCCTATATCCGCTTCTCTTGCCTCACCGGGTCCGTTTACGGCACAGCCCATTACCGCCACAGTTATCTTCTTGTTTACCGTGGCAAGATACTCCTCAACCTTTTTTGCAAGAGGAATGAGACCGATTGCTGTTCTTCCGCAGGTAGGACAGGAAATAAAGGTGGGGCAGTTGTCCCTTAAGTCCAGAGCTTTTAATATTTCCTTTGCTACATCCACTTCCTTTACGGGATCATCGGTAAGGGAAACACGAATGGTATCTCCTATGCCCTCTGCAAGCAGAGAACCTATTCCTATGGCGGACTTGACCGTTCCCCCAAGGTAGGTTCCGGCTTCCGTTACACCAAGGTGCAGGGGGTAATCGTAGAGCCTGCTCATAAGACGGTAGACCTCTATGGTCTTCCGAACATCCGATGCCTTGAGAGAAACAACAATATCGTCAAAATCGTACTTGCGAAGCATATCTATGTGCTTTCTTGCACTCTCCGTCATAGCCTCTGCAGTGGGAGAGCCGTATTTTGCTATAAGCTCCTTTTCCACAGAACCGCTGTTTACACCTATGCGAATCGGCACTGAGTACTTTTTTGCACACTCCGCCACAAGACGGACACCCTCTTCGCTTCCGATATTGCCGGGATTTATGCGGACTTTATCCACACCGTTTTCCATACTTTCCACCGCAAGGCGGTAGTCAAAGTGAATATCTGCAACAAGGGGTATATGTATTCTTTCTTTAATCTTGCCGATTGCCTGTGCCGCCGCCTTGTCGGGAACGGCAACACGCACTATGTCGCAACCCCTTTCCTCCATTGCCAGTATCTGCTCCGCTGTGGCAATATAGTCATCTGTACGGGTGTTGCACATAGACTGTATGGCAACGGGGGAGCCGCCGCCTATAAATATATTTCCTATTTTAATTTTTCTGGTCATAATAATCCCACCTGTTTTTTTCTACATATAGATTATATAACATTACACACTAAAAATCAAACCGTTAATTTAATCAATTTCAAATTCTGCCCACACAAGACTGTTTCCTCCCGAACCGTCCTCTACCGTGCAATGAGAAACAAAACGATACAATCCACTCCGGCTGATATTATACATATCCGTGAGCATATATTCCTTTTTTATAGTTTCATTTTCTTTAATGGTATATGCAGGAAGAGCAAAAGCAATCGTCTCTAAGGAGCAATCAACCCATTCTCCGTCCTCCATACGCTCTATGGAGTATTCCGCTCCGTATGTAACATCGTACTTCGTGTCATTTGTCCACAAAACCTCAAGAGTGGTTTTTTTGCCGTTGTTTATACCGCAAACCTCAACGCTGACACCCTCTGCCTCAGAATGGGAAGAGCCCTGCTTTAAAGAAGTAGATGCTTTGCATCCTGTAAAAACTAATATAAGCACAAGAAATGCTGTGAATATTGCCGTTTTCTTCATACAAAGAAAGCTCCTTTATTTGTTTTATCAATAGTAAATCTCGCACAAGGCAAAATCCTTTTGAACATTAGTTGTGTTTATTATACCACAAGTGCAAGCCTTTTAACGGCTTGCTTCATTAGCCGGTTCAATAAACACATCGGAACAAAAGGCAAAAGCCTTTTGAACATTAGTTGTGTTTATTATACCACAAGTGCAAAATTCCGTCAAACCAAAAGCAAAACAGACAAGCAAATTTCTGCTCATCTGTTCCTCTGTTAAATATTAAAATTGCTCTTACTTACTGTTTATGCGTATGTTGATATCCTGCATCCTGAAATCCGCTTCAGTTATAAGGTCTGCACATTCCTTTAGCTCCTGTGCTATTTCATCTGCATTGGGTATATCCTTTTTGTACTTCATACTGTGTTCAAGACTTGCCCAGAAGTCCATTGCAATCGTACGGAGCTGAACCTCCACCTTGATATTCTGCTTAACATCGGAGAAGAAAACCGGAATTTCTATTATCATATGGTAGCTTCTGTATCCGTTGGGTTTCGGGTTCTTTATGTAGTCCTTTACTTCAAGAACGGTTATGTCGTCCTGACGGGAGAGCATATCCGCAACCTTGTATATATCGTCCACAAAGGAGCATATAACCCTCACTCCTGCCACATCGTGAAGATTTTCCATGATCGAAGATATCGTAATATCCAGATTTCTTCGTATGAGCTTATTGACGATACTTTCCGGCTTTTTGACGCGGCTCTTTATCATTTCTATTGGGTTTCTGCCCCCTGCCACGGAAAGCTCATCGTTTAAAACCTCAAACTTGGTACGAACCTCACGGATTGCACAGTTGTACATCATCATTGTTTTTTCAAAATTTTTTAGTTTTGTTAGGCCCTCAGAAGAAGTCAAATCCAGCTCCAGTCTTTCGGGGAAAATTTTTTGAAGTTCTTTTTCCATACTATACCGCCTTTCACAACCCGATTATAAAACATCTGTCAGACAAAATCAAGATTCAATACCAATTATTGATGTATATTTAAAGATTTATTAAAAATTTGTACACATATACGGAAAAAACAGCGAATTGATGAACTTGTAAAAGTACAGTGAATATGTTATGATAGTGTGACAGGATTCGAACTAACATTGGTTTCACATGGCAATTTTACCCGAAACTTCAGTAAATTCCTTGAAAATACAACAAGTATTATCTTCGCAATTTACTTTGTTTCAGAAAAAATTGCCTATGTGAAACTGCTATGCACCTGCCATCTTGAAATTTTTATTAAGATTTTGTGCGGCAGGTTGCAGGCGGGCTGACGCCCGTCAAAACCGACAAACTAAAAGCTTTTAAAAATTTCAGATGTCAGGCATTGAGAGTTCGAGTCCTGTCACACTAAAAAACAAGTGAGGCGAACTCAAATGAAAATAAATATCCCAGCACTTTGGCAAAAAATTTTTTTAAAGAAAAAATATGACGCCTGTGCGGAGGCTATTGCAATGGTAGAACAGGGCAAAGCCGCCTGTGTTGTAGTTAAGAATAACAAAATAGCAGATATCTCCTCAACCAAGGGAATTTTTCATCTTGTTGAGCTTTACGAAAAAGGTTTGCTTAAAAATGCATTTCTTGCAGATAAAGTTATAGGCAAGGCGGCATCAATGATACTCTCACTGGGAGGAGCAAAAGGATGCTACGCTGAAAACATAAGCGTTCCTGCAACAGAATGGCTAAGTGCAAAGGGTATCAGCTGTAGCTACAAGAATAAAAGCGAATTTATAATGAACAGAAAAGGCGACGGAATGTGCCCTATGGAGGAAACTGTAAAGGACTTAGCTGACGAAAAGAAAGCTCTTGAGGCACTAAAAAATAAAATTGCAGAACTAAGGAAAATGTAGTAAAAAGAGGATTATAAATTAGATTAACTTTCCGTGGCAAATTTATATTCGCTGAGATAAAAAAATACACCGTACTAGAAGTATAAGTATCTACTCATCAAGCATTTATGACGTCCGCCGTCAACACTTGCGCCTCACCTTCGCCCCGTAGAGGGCGCTCGCTTCGGCGAGTGTTTTGGCATAAGTTCCACCAGACCGTTCATTTTCGTCCTGTGGACTCAATTCACGGGGTGTCACTCATACTTTCCGTGGCAAATTTATATTCGCTGAGATAAAAAAATACACCGTACTAAAAGTACGGTGTATTTTTTCACCCCAGCGACGTCCTACTTTCCCAGGCAGCTGCCCACCAAGTATCATCGGCACTGCAGAGCTTAACTACTGTGTTCGGAATGGGTACAGGTGTGTCCTCTGCGTCATTGTCACTGAGTTCCTAAATACGACATATCTACATATCTCTCACGATAAACTTTCCAATTCTTCTTGGACAAGCCCTCGGTCTATTAGTATCGGTCAGCTGAATACATTACTGCACTTACACCTCCGACCTATCAACCACATAGTCTATATGGGACCTTACTACCTTACGGTATGGGATATCTTATCTCGGGGTGGGCTTCACGCTTAGATGCCTTCAGCGTTTATCCCTTCCGCACTTAGCTACCCAGCTGTGCCGTTGGCACGACAACTGGTGCACCAGAGGTGCGTCCATTCCGGTCCTCTCGTACTAGGAACAGCTCCCCTCAAATATCCTACGCCTGCGACAGATAGGGACCGAACTGTCTCACGACGTTCTGAACCCAGCTCGCGTACCGCTTTAATGG
>JAZPXS010000120.1:0-6522 GCA_045543775.1 Clostridia bacterium | reverse complement strand
ATAGAAATAAAGCTTCATATTCTCTCTGTCTATATAGTATTCACCGGGGATATCCAGTTCCTCAAGGAGATTAAATGCACACCATCTTCTTGACATATAGCTGTTCAAGGGATAGGAATGTCCGTCTATAACCGTTATTGTCTTATTTACGGTATCGAGCTCCTTTACACCCATTCTGGTGTACTGAAAGTCGTAGTTTGGCCAAAGGCCAAGCCACCAATCCTTTGCCTCTGTCCAGCGGCTTGGATTTTCCTCGGAATAGTACATTGTCTGGTTGTTTAATGACTTTGGAGAACGTGCATAGTGATTGTCGTTTGGCCAGTGAGCAAGGCTCAGCTCCTTGTCATCAATATATATTGCATTATTCTCGTTATTGTAGGGCTGCTGTTTGAGACCGTAGGAGCTGTTTACATTGGAGGTATCAAGAAGCTGGTCCTTTTTTATTCCCTGCTCCAAAAGGTCTATCATTACAACGTTATCTACAACATGCTCATACATTCTCGCACGGATTTTCTCATCGGTTACAGGCTTGGCTTTTGATAAATCCAGCTCTACCGAAGCCTTGAAATCAACCTTTTCGCCCTCGTATCCCTCGTAGTAAACAAGGGCATCCTCTGTGCCTGAATGTTCTGCGGTAAAGCTCACATAATCGGTAACTCTGTATGTACCGCCGCGGAAAACCACATGGACTTCCTTGCCGGAATTCATTACCGCCATTTTTTGTGCCGCTCCGATTGTCTTTAGGGGAGCATCAATACTACCTACATTACTGTCATTGCCGTTTTGGGCGGATACATATATATAAACTGTATCCGCACCTTCAGCGGCAAAAATAGTAAAAGAGGATATAAGCATTACAAAAATTACGGAAAGAGCAATTACTCTTGCAAAAGCTTTATTTATGTTATCTGACATAAATAACTCCTCCCATCCTTCCGCCGGTAAAGTGAGTGAGAATACAAGCAAAATCGCAAGTATCAGAATCACCGGTCAGTTCATAGCTTGTTATATCTTCGTATGTGCCCTCGCGGAAGCTAAGTCCTCTGCCGTCGTTTTCCACAAATACAAGAGGATATTTACTGCCGCCGAATGCAAAGCCTTTTATCTTTTTTACATCTGCAGCATTTGTATAATCTATATCTTCCGGCTTGATTCCGTATGCGAGCTTGAGACCTTTGCTGTTCACATTAAGGACAGGCCCTGCAAATGAAGCCCAAGCTACATGCAGAGATTCGTCAAAGCCTTTCATCTGGCTGTAATCAAATGCTATACGGATTGTGGTTATTCTGTTTTCGGAATCTGTTCCGTAACGAATAATATCACCGGGTTCAAGGTCTTTGTATGTGAGGGGACCGTATTTTGAAACGTCGGTATCTTTTTCCGGCTCTATAGGAAGAAGTGTTACAGAGTAATCTTCCTTTACTTTTGTCATAATGACATCTTCCGATATGGGAACTGTTACCTCTTTGAGACTGTTTTGCATAATTTCATAGCCTTTAAGTGCAGTAACACTTTCGCCTTCATCATCTATTGTATTTATAACCTTGGTTATGAGAAGTCCCCTGTTACGCTTGACTGTTCCGCTTCCTTTTGCATCGGAATAGACAATAAGAACTTCTGGAACGGGATCATTTTTGATGGTGGAATATGCTTCTACCTTGTAAGAAGTACCTGAACTCAAAGGATTGTTAATGAGAAACTTCTTTTCATTATCAAAATCAGCTTCGCTTGTAGGAACGGTGAACACAAGCCTTGTTGCAGAAGTATAGGCAAAATAACCTCCAAAGGAAGCTCCGTCACCGGGTTCGTAGTATTGCATACTGAATGGCTCTACGCCTCCGTCGCCAAATACATCCATTACAGGAGATACATGATACCACGGGCTTACATCCTCTTCGCCGTATTCAGAGGGTGTAACAATACTTGTGAGAATATCCTCCTCTGCAGTATAAAGAACGGCTTTACCGGTATAAGATTCAAGTATTGAAGAAACATCCTTCGCACTTTCTCTTCTGTCGTTTACAACAACCTTTTCAGGGATCTTAAATACTTTGAGCTCCTTATCCTCGGTAAAGAGTCTTACCGCATAATCATCCTCAAAACCATTTGCAGAGTTACTTCCGCTTCCTGTATATATCGCCACTTTGCCGACACTCTGAGCTCCCTTGGCAATCCACACTATGCAGTTATTTTCATCCAGATATACCTTGTAGGTTTCTCTGGGAGTGAGAGTTGCCTTGTTTGTCGCCTTGTTGTAGCTTTCGGTAAACTTATATACTGTATCTTTGGTTATAAATTCCTTGTCTGTATAGGAATCAAGTTCTGCTTCTGTGACAGTACCATCAAGTTTTCGTACTTCTATTACGGTCTTTGCATCGGAACTTGCACAAATGCTTAGGATATCACCTTTAACTATATCTTCAATTGTTATAGCATTATCGTTTTTGTCAAAAATGAGAACATTGTCGTACTGCTCTCCCTCTCCGAGGGAATATACGGACACACCGTCAGCAAGGCTTGAAAACTTGAGTGCACTGTACACCTTTTGAGCATCGTAGGAAACATTGGAAACATAAACTCCAACTGCTTCTCTTACATTGACAATGGATTTTCCGTTATCGCCTTTTATGAGGGTAACGGTACCGTTTTCTACACTGAGTAAATCGTCTGTATAATCATCGGTATATACTCCGTTGTATATAATTACGGAGTTACGGGGAATTTTTGTCTGATAGTCCCTGCCGTCTACATTGTATGCAAGTTCGCCTCCGGAAAAAGATGTACCGTCAGTAATTACCGTAACATCATCCTCGGGACAGATATACACACAGGTGTTTTCGTTGGACTTATCTATGCTGTAATATGCAGTAACCTCTCTGCCTATATAACGGCTGTATGCATAGGAGCTAGCTGTATATTCCATTTTTTTGCCGTCGATTATCATCATTTCTCTGCCTACAGAGGAAGTACCGCCCAGAGAAGTGATACCGTTATCGGTCATTCTTCCCTCTGCTTTTTCCAGCTTGAGGAAGAAGTTAAGAAAGGTTTCTCCCATATCTTTGTACACAAGCTCATTATCATAAATCTCCAGAGCCATCTTGACGTTAACATCAAATGCATTGTACAAAAGCTGTACTGCATCTGTCATTTCCATAACATCTGTATAGGACTTTCCGATTCCTGAAAAGAGCTTGCATTTGGATGCCACATTGGTATATCCTGTGGGGAATCCGCCAAGAGCTGAGGCAATTTCGTCATAGCCAAGCATAGACACAACTACCTTGGCTCCCTCGGAAAGAGCCATCTGAAAATCGGGTGCAAACACATTGCCTCCGATTCCTCTCATATACCCCATATTAACAAGGGTTTTTATACCGTTAAAATGCTTGTGTGAGCCGTCAACATCGCCAAAAAGCGGACTTTCGGGTGTTACATTGGCTCCTTGTTCAGGTTCAAAATTATTCTGATACCATTCATCGGCACTGCCGTTATTATTATACAAAACAAGTTTTGAAACAAGAGTAGCAAATTCGCCTCTTGTTATTTTGGTGTATGGATTGTAGGAATCTTCATCTATAATTCCAAGTCCTGCAAAAACCTCTTCGGCATATGTAAGGGTTGCGGGTGCATCTTCGGAGCCTGCAAATACAATCATGGGTATCATCATTGCAAGTACAAGCACAAATGCAATAATTCTGTTCTTCATTATCATTCACCTTACCTTCTTATTAATTTTCCATATCGGTCAGGATATGAAGTGCGTTGGAAATAATCTTTACAGCTTCTGCTCTGGTACAGTTTGCCAAAGGTCTGAAGCTGCCATCGGTAAAGCCATTTACCACATACATACTGGAAAGATAGTTTACACTGTTTGCCGCATACGGACTGACATCGGAAACATCTGTAAACATCCCCTCGGGATATCCGTCTGTATTTTCGCCAAGGGCTCTTGCAATCATAACACATATATCCTGACGGGTTACGCTCTGACCTATTCCGAAAAGTTTGTCGTTAATGCCGTTTACAATACCTGCCTTCTGTGCGGAAGATACATAGTTATAGTACCACGAACCCTTATCCACATCCTCAAAACTGCTGTCACCGCCGGAAAAATCAACCTTGAAAGCAATGCATATCATTTTGAGTACTTCTTCTCTGGTTACGGTCTTTTCCGGATAGAACTTTCCGTCATCGGCTCCGTTTACAATGCCAAGCTTATTTAAGAATATTATCTCAGGGAACGCCCAGTGTGTTTGGGCAACATCTGTAAATTTAATTTCCTCGGTTGTCTTTTCCTCTTCTGCCTTTTCGGGGTTTTTGGCAGGAACGCTTATTGACGATGAAAATCCTCCCCTTCCGCCGCCGGTACTTCCGCCGGAAGGTCTTGTGTCTTCTTCCTCTTCCTGCTCGTACTCCTCTGCAAGCTCAGCTTCTATCTGTGCTATTGTAAGAGTTCTGCCTGCAAGTGCTCCATTGTACTCGGACTGCATATCAGACTCTAAGTAGTTACCTGCATCCACAGATACGGCTTCCATATTTTCCTTTGTAAGAACATTGCCTACATATCCTGTTCCGTTTGAGACGGGATTTGCAATTGCATTTATGAATATGCTTTCTTTTAATTCCGAAATAAATTGGCTTACGGTTTCAAAACTCTTTCCTGTAACATCAGAGAGAACCTTTGCCTGTCCCGATTGTGTCATTGCAGTTTTATAAAGGGAATATAAGGTAACACCGTCTGCATCTATCTTATCTATTCCAAGTTCATTCTCATAAGTAAAGTTAGCATTTTCATCTACCAATTCAACCTCTTCGGGTTTAACGTTATAGAAGGATAATACTGCAAGTCTTTCCAAGACCTTTTTGATGTCCTCTAAATCTGTTATTTCCTCTATTTTTTCTTCTTCTGCAGAAGCGGATATTACCTTTGCAAGTGCCGACTTATCTGCCTTTGAGGAATTGGAATCCAGAAGCCCCAACACACTGAGATATGAAGTATTTAATCCTTCTTCTATTTCCTCTGCTGTTCCCTGTGTAAAGGTGTCAAGTATAACGCTGAGATCATCTGATATGTCGAGGCATATTGGGTGTGCCTTAAGAGAGCCGTCCTTTGCCGCTGCAATAACATTATAGTTGCCTGCTTTAATATCCACGCCTGTTTTAGCAGCTATTTTTACAGTTTGCTCCGCACCCGATGAGATAACAGGGGTAACTTCAAATACATCATCTACGACGCTTAATCTATTTTCATCAGTGATAAACCACTCAAAAGCTTCGGTATTATCTGTAAGTGATGCCTTAACTTCAATATAATTTACAAGACCTGTGGAAACACTGTCGGTTGTCCATTCTTCGGAGGTGTTCAGCTTTGCCTTTGTGACAATATCTCCGTTATCTTCATAATAATACGGAGCTTCCATTGTTATTGTGCATCCCTTTGCCATATCATATTTTTCGCTGTAAGCAACGATATCGTAGGAGCCGGGGACCACAGAGTCACCAACGGTAACGGTTGCTGTCTTTGTGTCGTCGGAGGTTTCTATGGTAATTCCGGAAATCTCATTTTGTCTGTTTGTATCCATTGCCATCCATACAAAGGTCTGGTCAAGGCATCCGGGAAGTCCAAGCTGATTTGTAAGTTCTGCTTCAAAGGTGAGAGAATCACCCAGCGATACTGTGGCTTCGCCCGAAATAAGAGTATTTTCAATATCAAATGCCTTTTCTTCTGCAATGTACATTTCGGGAGTATATTTGCTTGTTTTGTAGTTTTCTTCTGCCACTATTCTTGCATCTGCACTTGTTCCTTTGGGAGCTGTTTCTGACAGACCTATAACAAACTGCGGTGCTGCACCGGAAGAACCTTCCGGAATATGTATAGTGCCGTTAAAAGGTATCCACTCGGTATCTGTTAAACTCAATCCGTCTCTTCCGTATTCGGAAGTATACAGAAATTTGTACTGAGAGTAATCATACACACCAAAGTTAATGGCAGTATCAATGCTTGTCTCTCCCTTTCTTGCCATAAAGCTTACAACATAGTTTGTGCCGTACTTTATAGCTTCGCTAAAGAGCGGAGCTGTGTAATATCCGCCATGGAGCTTGTGTGCACCCTCATTTCCCATAAAGCAAGTGCCGACTTCGCCCTCTCCTGTTGCTGTTGAGGTGGCTGTTATATAGTATCCGTAACCGTTACGGCCAAGTTTGCAGTCCTGCCCGGTAGCTCCTATATTAACAGTGTCATACATACCCTTGGCACCGCAAATGAATAAGTTTGACGGTATATCACCGGGGATGTAATCATCATAACTTGGTGTGTCCTCTGCCGAAGCAGCTATTCCGGGGACTACAAGCATAGTCGCGGAAAGTGCTATGCAAAGAAACAGTGACAGTATTCTTTTCATTTTTTCTTCCTCCTTGGTCTGCAAATATATAATATTGATATCTTAATATTAGCATATTCACTGGCCTTAATCAAGCAAAGCCAAAAAACTGACATCTTACAAAACTCAATTCACAAAAGCA
>JAZPXS010000119.1:0-6719 GCA_045543775.1 Clostridia bacterium | reverse complement strand
AAAAGATTCTATTTCTTGGGTTTTATACCTTGCTCCTTGAGAAAGGCTTTAACCTGCTTTTCTATATCTGCATAAACCTTGTCAGCCCCTGCAGCTTTCATCTTCACATTGTATTCCTTCTTGTAAGCTTCAAAGTCCTTGGGAGTAATATAGTCTGTATATTCATCCATTACCGCTACAACATTTGTTATATCAAGACTTGTTTCTGTGTCATCATAGGTAAATCCGGAAAGAGGACTCATCTCTGAATTTTCATTGAGTTCCTTGGTCTGCTCCCAAACATCATCGGGCATACCCTCGTCTATAAGGGCATTGAACTGATTACCGAATTCCCAGTCAACATCGGGATGATAGCCGGAGTTAGGATCGGGAATAATCTTGCCTTCTTCGTTGAGCTTGTAGTGTTTACCTTCTATACCGTTGCATATAAGGTTGTAGAGTTCTTTGTCTGTATTAACAAGCTTGATAAGCTCAAATGCCTTTTCGGGATGCTTACTTGTGATACTGATACCTGTCATGGTAGCTGCAGCACAGCCTTCGCTCATAGGAAGTGTGAGGAGCACCTTGTAATCATATTCACAGTTGGTCTGACTATCGGGACTGGTCTGACCGGGCTTGAAGCCTGACATCTGTACAGCATATTTATTCTGTTTGGAATCTGTAGTATCATCTCCGGCACTTGCAACATCAGCACGGATATAACCCTTCTGATACCATCTGCGGAATGTCTCTACATGTTCAATGTATTCCGGAACCTCAAATCTGGGCTTGAATTCGTGGGTTGTGTAGTTGAACCACAGACCTGTTGCCTTCTGTTCGCCCCAGTCAGCATTAACCCAGAATGCAGGGCCCCATTTGGTTCTGAAGGGATAAATACCATCTTCGCCCTCTTTAACCATTTCGAGGAAGGGTTCGATATCATTTATGTGTTCAACACTCTGGAGATCAAAATTGTACTTCTCGAGAAGGTCCTTTCTTGCCCATACGGCAAGAGGCTTAGCCATAATCTGCATATTGGGGAAAGCATAAACTCTATCGTCCATCTTTATACCGTCTATGTATCTTTTTGGTACTACATCATAGAGCTCGGGATTTGCCTCAATAAGCTCGGTTATATCGTAAAGAGCACCGTTGTCAACCGCCTGCCCGTAGTAGTTGAGCCAGTTGGATGTAAAGCAAAGGTCATACTTTGCTCCGGATGCCATAGTCATCTTCATACGTTCTGCATAAGCAGATGTAGGAATAAACTGGATATTTAGTGTTACACCGATTTTTTCTTTAAGGATTTTGTTGACTTCTGCCATAACAATTTCCTGATCGGGCTGAACATCACCGGGAACATACCAAAGAAGTTCAACACCTTCGTCATCCTTTTTGTCACCGCAACCTGCAAACAAGGTTACAGCCATGCAAAGAAGACAGATAAGAGCAATAATTCTTTTCATTTTCATTTCTCCTTTTCTTTTTTGTCTGCTTTTTTTACATATATTATTCTAACATTCGAAATTCAAAAAGTATATTCTCTTTTTTTTGAATTTAGTTCGTTTTTTTAATGTTTTTTATTTATTTAAACGAAAAGTTCGCTTTTTGAAGAAAAAAGTTCGCTTTTTTAAGATAATCTATTGCACGGTACCGGCTTTTTTGATATAATGGCACCAAGATTAACGCACCCAAAACGGATTTGAATATTATGCAAGGAATGATTTATGTGTTAAAAATAGTAATTGCCGACAGAGATATGTCCGTGTGCCATGAGATTTCGGACTTTCTGTCAAACCGAATGGAAGATGCAGAAATATTCATCTTTGATAATCCCGACGACACACTTAAACATCTTTCCCTCAGCAAACCGGACATTGTAATAACCGATGTGTTTGCTCCGGAGCCAAGATGTGCCGAAATAATAAACTTTTGCGAATCATATGTGCCTGATACAAATATTATTCTTATGAGCAGGCACAAGATATTTTCCTATGCACATATGGCAGTGAGATGCAGAAATGTAGTTGATTTTTTAACAAAACCAACGGATATGGAATATCTTTATTCTGTAGTAAACCGAATCATCAACGAAATGTGCCTTTTGCAAACAGTTCCAACGGGACAGCATTTTCATACTAAACGGGCAGAATTTTTTTCTGATATAGTACACGGCCATATAACAAATCCGGATGATGCTGCAAAAAAACTGGATGAGCTTGGACTCAATATTCCTACAGACACTTCGCCATGCCTGCTCACACACTTTCACATTTCGGATTTTTCTGCTCACATACGAAGTGCCGGCTCAAAAGACAGCGAACACTTTTATGAAGAACTGGCATCGGTGGTTCCTTTTGAAACAAGCGATGCATACATATCCCTTACAAGCTATTCTCACGGAAACATATCCTGGTTTATAGTTCAGAAAAACAAAAATGACATTCTGGCTGGTTTTGACACCATTACAGATTATATAAGGCAAACTCTTTTTGAGAAGATGTCCCTTAACACCTCGGAAAGCTCCCGCAGAATGTGGATATCCCTCAGAGATATGATAAACGTGCTGAAAGCCGAGGAGCAGGAAAATGCCTCTGCTGCAAACACCATAATATCAGAAGCCATTATGTATATGCGAAGAAATTACCACAAGGATATATCCTTAAAAACCGTAGCAGAGCACGTGAATGTGAGTCCCATATACTTTAGCTCATACTTTAAAAAACACACGGGCGAGAACTTTGTGGGAAAGCTCACGGATATACGAATTCAGCAAGCGGCTAAGCTGCTTGTAACTACTGATATGCCCATAAGAGATATAAAGCTTTTTGTAGGCTACAAGCACACCGGAAACTTTTACAATCATTTTCGCGAGAGATACGGCAGAACGCCAAGTGAATATAAAGAATGGTATTTTGAAAAATAGCATAAAAAGAGACTGCCTCTTTAAACACCATACAGCATAAAATAATGTGTTTAAAGAGACAGTCTCTTTTTTGAATATTATAAACTTTCCAATTCCGATCTTACTGCATTATTCCAATCGGGTTTTTCGGGAAAAATCTTATTTTTATCTTCCAGCTTTTTGAATTCCTCATAGTAACGAACGCCAAACTCCCGAAGTGCCGCCGCACAAAAATGAAGTCCGTCAGGATTTGCACCAAGTCCCTCTGCACTTACAAAGCCTGTCATCGGTCTTTTTTCAACATAGGCTCTGAGGGCAGTATTTATGTGAGGACTGTTGGCAAAGTGATATTCTGTTCCATCACTGCCACGGTAGTCGGCAATAAAGTCGCCTAATCCCCCAAGAAGAAACGGAACATCATACAGGTTGAGCTTTTCACGAAAAGCATCCATAATGGCGGTCAATCGCTCCTCGTAGAGGGGATATGCACTATCACCGCAATCGGACTCTCCCTGGTGCCAAAGTACTGCCGCAATGGTGGAGGTTCGCTGTGCCAACTCTGCCATATAGCAGGCGTGGTCAAAAAGCACTCCCCCAACCTTCCACTGCTCCAGACAGGTTCCCCCATCGGCACAGGGTATTATGCCAACATCTGTGTCGTGGTCTTTTACGTACAAATCAGCAAAACTCTCCACAAGATTTACGCCCGCAGTCACTCTGTCGGGATTGATGGGTGTGTATTTGTTCCACCAACGACCGTTTCTCAAAACTTTTATTCTCGGATTTTCAATTGGTTCCACCTCTTCGGCAAAGCCTCTGCCTGCCATATTTGACTGACCTATGATAAGTATTGAATGCATAATATACCCTCCGTGCATAAAGATTTTGATTTATTAATTACCGTCGTTTTCCTGATAATAAGAAAACAAGATAATTTATGATTTAAATCGTCTTCTTTATTCTATTACACTTGCCTTGCTATGTCAATAAGAGAACCTGTAAAAAAATATGTTGTGATACAATTGATAGGTGAGATATAAAATAATTCGGTTATTGAATTTAATTTTAACCCAACTATTGACAAAGAGCCAAAAGATCCCAAAAAAAAGCCACAAAAAAAGAGGCACGGCATAAGCCGTGGACTCTCTTTTTTATTATTAAGTCAAAGACTTGAGAAGCAATTATTTCTGTTCGATTCTTGCGGTTGCACCGTAAACATCGATAACAACATTGTTAACAAGTCTGAGGAGTACAGGAGATGCAAATGTCTTTCCATCTTCTTCTGTAGCGTAGTCAGCATCTGCCATAAAGTCACCAACTTCGATAGCAACATTTCTGCCTGCTTCGTTGTATGTGTACTTGTAAGCTGTACCGCGAACTACATAAACATCATCAGGATTGTTACCAAGCTTAATCTTTTCACCCTTAGAGGATGCTTCTCTCTTATTGTTGAGGATATAACCAAAAGCAAGTTTTGTATCTTCACCAAGGAGATCCTGAACTTCTTTTTCTGTATCAACATCAACTGTAAGAGCGAATTCCATTTCCTTTGGATCACCAACAAGCTTAGCGATGATTACATATTCAGAAACAACGCCTTTGCCGTCTGCTGCAAACATGAATGCATCACCGATTGCAAGTTCAAGAGGAACATCCTTGTCGTCCTTATCCTTAACAAGAGCGTTCTTGAGTTCGGAATCATCATTTAATGTGATAACGCCTTCTTCTTCGTTCTGAACATAGGATACCTTTGTTACTTCTTCGCCTTCATCATCCTTACCGGTAGAAATCTTAGTAACAACTGCAAAACCTGTGTCTTCTGTAAATACGCTCTTGAGGTCTGTGATAACCATTACAGCATATTCATCTTCCTTATTCTGTGCAGCAAAACCTGTGTAGGTAGCTTCGTCAATAAGGTAAGAGAGGTCTGTTACGTATGCATCCTTAGCATACTTACCAGCTACGTTGAATACTACAACATCATCTTCAAGGTTGATGCCGTTGATGCTCTGAGCATCTTCTCTGTATTCATCGGAAGCCTTGTCAAATGTAGCAACGCCTGTTGCCTTAGCGATTTCTTTGAGTTCGCCATTGCCATCTACCTTGTATGTTACAAGTCTAGCAGCATTTTCAGGTTTAGCTCTGCCATCATCAAAGATGAACTTATCTTTTGCATCGTTCATTTCATCAGTAAAGTTATCTGTGATGTACTTAGCAATTGTATCGTGGCTGGTCTTTCTGATATCAAATGTTTCGATACCTTCCTCTGTGAGGAGCTTGAGCTGCCACTGGTCGCTTGTGAAAGCACCCTTAGCAATAGCACCTTCGAGGATGTATGCATAGTTTTCACCAGCGAGGCTACCATCAAAGTAGATTACCTTGCCTGTGAGACCGATATAGAACTTACCTTCATCACCAGCAGCGATTTCATCAGCAATAGCTAAGGGGTATTCTTCGCCATTGATTACGATGTAATCATCATCATTAGAAGTATAAGTTTCATCAACTGTACCTTCTACAGCTGCATTAGCAAGCTTTGTGATTTCAAGATAGGTAACCTTGGAGCTTGTAGCCTTAGCCTGGTCAGCAACGATAGCTACAACATCACCTTCAGCAAGATCTTCAAGTGTAATGTCATTGCCCTGGTCATCAACGAGGATGTAGGTCATATCTTCATCTTCGAAATCGAAGGAAATTGTACCGATTGTCTTAAGTGTAAGTCTGTCTCTTTCAACTTCAACATAGTCAACAACATCGGATGTGTAGTTTGTAGCAACAACAACATCATATGCGGAGTCGCCTGTGTTTTCGATGAATACGAGCTTATTGTCGATACCTGTAAGAATGTCTTTGAGGTCATCTACAGATTTCTTCATCTTGTTAAATTCAACAGTTACATCAACTTCATCCTTGGAATTCAAGTTGAGCTTGAGTTCCTTAGTCTTGTTGCTGTTAGCAGCATCAACATAGTATTCAACGATACCATCTTCGTATGCATAACTTACAACATCATCGGAAAGAAGTTCAAATGTTTCACCAACGTTGGAAGGAACAACTGCGAGAACTATATAGTCTCTGCCATCCTTAAGAACATATGCATCAACCTGCTGGTTCTGATATGCCATAACATTGGAATCACCAATTGTGAAGTCCTTGGAACCAACTTTGAATTCGCCGTTCTTGGGAGCTTCCTGTACATCGAATGCTACCTTGTCAGCATCCTTAGCACCAACAACACCGTTTACAACAGTGATGTCCATGTCTGTGAGAAGAGTTCTGTAATCTCTGTCGTTTTTACCGTCGAGAACTTCGAACTTTTCGTCAGAACCATAGGAAGTCTGATCCATCATAGGTGTGTCCATAGCGTTAGCTACGAGAACTGCAAGGTTGCCTCTTGTAGCTGTAGCTGCAGCACCTTCTGTTACTTTGTAGCTGTTAGCTACTGCAACATAACCTGCTGTCCAGCCGCCCTTTCTCTCAGCGATAGGTTCGAAACCGAGAGCACGAACGATCATAGCAACAGCTGCTTCATAAGTTAAAGTATCGTTGGGAGCGAAGTTGCCATCGCCTGTACCCTTGATGATACCGTTCTGGCTAGCGAGGTTAATGTAACCTGAAGCCCAGTGATCTGCAGCAACGTCTGCGAATTCTGTTGCACCGGCGGAAGCCTTAGCAGCAGCGTCGAGACCCTGCATACGAATAATAACAGCAGCCATTTCAGCTCTTGTTATTGTCTTGTCGGCATTGAAATTGCCAGCTTCATCGCCCTGGAAAATACCGAGAGCAGATGTGAGTTCTACTGCACTTGCATAATCTGCATCTGCATCTACATCAG
>JAZPXS010000118.1:0-4334 GCA_045543775.1 Clostridia bacterium | reverse complement strand
AAAGAGGGGCTGTAAAAAACATTTGTTTTTTACAGCCTTTTTGGTTAGGATGGTATTTATGAGAAGAACTGATGACCTGGGTATAAATAACTATAAACTTATTCAAGATACAGACCTTTTCTGTTTTGGGACAGACAGTGTTCTCCTTTCTGATTTTGCCTCTGTCCGCTATGGCGACAAGGTTCTTGACCTCTGCACCGGCAACGGCATAATACCCGTTCTTTTGCGTGCAAAAACCAAGGCAAAATCCATTGTGGGTGTGGAGATACTAAAAGAATCTTACGACCTTGCTGTGGAAAATGCCAAGCTCAACGGCATATCCGACACGGTGAGCTTTGTAAATGCTGACCTAAAGAATTGGCGTGACTATTTTGCCTTTGGCTCCTTTGATGTGGTAACCTGCAATCCGCCGTATATGAAAGTGGGAGCAGGGTTTCAGAATTCGGGAGATTTGAAGACAGCGGCAAGACACGAGGTTTTTGCAGTTTTGGATGACATAATCGAAGCGGCATCGGGACTTCTTAAGTTTGGCGGCCATTTTTATATGGTGCACAGGGCGGACAGGCTCTGTGATGCAGTTTGTTCTATGAGAGAAAAAGGACTGGAACCGAAAAGGCTCACCTTTGTACACGCAAGCCCCGACCATGTGGCAAGCCTCATACTCATAGAGGGCATAAAAGGTGCACACCCATCCCTGAAACTTGAGGTGCCTCTGTATGTTAATCTGTAAAGGAGACAAAAATGGAACAAGGCAAGCTTTATCTGGTAGCTACACCCATAGGCAATCTTGATGACATTACCGTGCGGGCATTAAATACCCTAAAAAGTGTGGGACTTATTGCCTGCGAAGACACAAGACATTCTATGGGCCTTCTCAATCACTTCGACATTCATAAGCCCCTTACAAGCTACTTTGAACACAACAAAAAAGAAAAAGGTGAATATATATTATCCGTTCTCAAAGAGGGAACAGATGTGGCACTTGTTACCGATGCAGGTACTCCCGCCATATCAGACCCCGGCGAGGACTTGGTGCGTATGTGCAACGAGGAGGGCATAAAGGTTGTGCCTGTTCCCGGTGCCTGTGCACTCATAAACGCTCTTATTGTTTCGGGAAAGGATACAGGAAGATTTACCTTTGAGGGTTTTCTCTCCGTAAACAAAAAGAGCCGTCGTGAGCACCTTGATGTGCTGAAAAACGAAAAGCGAACAATGATATTCTACGAAGCACCCCACAAGCTAAAGAGAACTCTTGCCGATATGTACGAGGTTTTTGGCGACAGGGATATAAGCATAGTAAGAGAAATAACCAAAGTGTACGAGGAATGCAGAGTTACCACTCTGGGGCAAGCTGTGGAATACTATGAAAGCACTCCCCCAAAGGGAGAATATGTGCTGGTTATATCGGGGGAAAGTCCCGATGCAGAACAAAAAGAGAAAGAGGATAGGTACAAGGACATTAGCATAAAGGAACATGTGGATATGCTCATAGCAGAGGGACTCACAAAAAAAGATGCCATAAAGACAGCATCGGTACAGAGAGGAATCCCCCGAAGAGATGTCTACAATGAATATGAAAGAGAGTGACAAAAATGCAAAAGGACAAATACCTATACAAGGAAATGAACCATTACAGAAAAAAGTATCTTGTTATAAACATTGTAATAACAATACTTTTTATCATATTTACAAGTGCAAAGCTCCCGTATCTTCTAACCAAGGTCAATGGTGCAGCACCACTTGATACGGAAAGATTTGCAAAAGAATGTGAAACCTTTACCATGGATACGGTAACAGAGCTTGGCAGAAAAGACACAAAACATCCCGACAACAATTGCTTCCGTTCCAACAGCTACTGGCAGGACAATACCTACCTGTTTTCCGTAGTTCCCGATTCCGTTACCGATACAGGCAAGGTGTTCTCTCAGGAGATTGAGGGTATGTCGGGAGTTAAGGAAACCGTTGATGTTTACCGTGTTTTTCTTGCGGATATAGGCGGTGTCAAGGTGCCTGTAATCACCTATGCAAATGCTAAACCCGACAAATTTGAGGGATATCTGACCGAGCTTTCCAAGGTAATTAAGGCTTCCGTATCGGAATATGTGGCGGAAAACGGCGGCAGTGAGGAAATCTGCGAATATATGCTGGATGCAAGAGGAGCGGAAATGGATACCTCCGCTACCGACCCCTGGATATTCCTGCTGTGGCTTGCACTTGTCATCTTCCTGTGGGTAAAGCTCATAATCCAGTATGTTAACCCGCTTAAAACTCCCACCTATCGCCAGCTTGTCAAATACGGCGAAGTTCTTACGGTGGAGAAGATGATAAATGAGCAGATAGAAGATGCCTTAAAGGAAAAAAACAAAAAAATTCTGAAAGATTTTATTGTTTTTCGTGATACATTCAAGCTTGAGGTAAACAGAAATCATATAGCAAAGAATTAGTTAATGAAAAAATCCGTTGAAACCGATTGAAAAAATCAAACCGGCTTCAACGGATTTTGTTATTATACTCTATTCCTAAAATGTAATCTGCACTGACTTTGTAGTAGTTGCAAAGAGTTATCAAATGGTGTATGGGAAGCTCATTTGCACCTCTTTCGTATCTTGCATACATAGTTTGAGATGTTCCCAGAATTTCCGCTATTTCCATCTGTGTTTTGTCATGGTCTTCTCTCAGATCACGGATTACTTTAGCATAATAAGGAACCATCAGCCACACCTCTTTTAATAGTATATGTTTATTATATCAAGTAAACATATTTACTATTGACTTTAGTAAATATATTTACTATAATGCATATACAACCATTAGGAAAAGAGGACTTTGATGGACAAAAAAGAGGAGATTTGCACAGTATGCAATCGTGAAATCACAGAAAGCAAAAATTATGATGACTGCATATGGATATTGTATGATGATTTGTGCAGGATTCCGAGTGATTTTGTGGGAGAGAAAGTATGCTACGAAGGAATGATAGAGCATATTATCAGTGAAGATTCTTGTAATATTTTGTTTTCTGTGGATGTAAGCGGAACAGAGGGTTATGACAGTGATACAATTATTGTTAAATATGCTAAAAACAGTGTAAAAAAAGCACATCTTTTGGAATATGAACCCGTAACAGTGTACGGAACCTTTGTCGGCTTAGAGCCATATACCGGGGAAATAAGCGGTACAAAAGTTTTAATGCCGACAGTAGAAGCTTTTGACATATTCCAATATACTTTCGGAAGTTCCGAAAAATAGTAACACTTTTACGATAAAAATATAATAAATACATTATTATATTTCACTCACCATACATTTTTAAAATACATTTCCATAATCAGTAACTTTTTAATTCCGCATTAAAAATACGGGGGATAAAAAGCAAAAAGAGAAAAGGCAAAACTGACGAAAACGGCAAATGCAAGAGATTAGTTCCATTATGCATTTGCCGTTTAGCGAGGACTAGCGACGAAAATCGTCGCCTCCGCAGCGTTCGTTACAGTTTTGCCTTTTATATTTTTGATTTCCCCGTATTTTTACAGCGGAAAAGCGGGGTTTCAGGGGTATGCAATATCCCCACAATATTTTTCTATAATTCTTCCGCCTTAAATGAGGTATAACCCTCGTAATGATAGCTATTATCAATTCCCTTCATATAAAGCTCCCTGTCACTAACTCTGTCCGTCAGGGCATTTTTTAATATATATTTTATTTCAATATCTTTGATGGGACTGCGCTCCATAGCAAGCAGATAATCTTCCTTTTGTACCTTGCTCCAGTCAATGACCTTTCCAAGCTCTTTTTTGAGAATTAAATCCAGCCATATTCTTGTGCTTCTTCCATTACCCTCTCTGAACGGGTGGCAGATATTCATCTCAACATATTTTTCGATTATTTCATCAAATGTCCCCTGAGGCATATTGCTGACATGCTCCAGAGCAGAACCTAAATACATTACAGGAGCAAATCGAAAATCACCCTTTGCAATATTGACATCCCTTACCTTGCCTGCGAAATCATAAATCTCATCAAATAGATACTTATGAATAAAGCTGAGAGCAGAAAATTTGCCTGCTTCAAGACCATCGAGCAGACCTTTGTCATAAAGCTCCACGGCTTTTTTCTTGCTGATTTTTTCTTCTTCTCTGGCAAGGGAAGCAGAATCTGTTATTCCGAGTTTATTTTCAAGTGCCATAACAAACCTCCGTTACTGCTTATATATTAACAATAACATAAAAATTTATGAAAATCAATAACAACAGTTTTAGCTTCCGGACATTTCCAAAATACATTTCCATAACTGGTAGCTTCATATTCCGCATTAAAAATACGGGGGATAAAAA
>JAZPXS010000117.1:0-3087 GCA_045543775.1 Clostridia bacterium | reverse complement strand
TTATTATTTGGATGCCATCTTAGATTTTCGTAAACTACAGTAGTTCCATTATATTGTATTAATTCATAGGAGTCAATATAGCTTCAAATATTGTAATTTGTTTTTTATATTATTGATTTTCAGTAATTTACTTTCTTCTTTTTTTGTGGTAAAATGCTGTAAAGACTACTTTTTGAGAGGTTTGGTTATATTGAAAAAGGTACTGCTTTGCATATTAATTTCGATTATCTGTTGTGTAACTGTATGCGTAATTGCAAATGCATCGGAACCGGAAACGGATTCTGAACTTTCATTGTTTGATGCTCTTGACAAAGGTTTTTGCAGCAGCAATCCGGATTGCGAAGAAATATATATCAAAGATTCAATGGCATTGTTCTCCGCTGAATCATCCTTTGCTGATTCATTTATAAGTAACAGTGAAAACAGAAAATATATCAATACAATGATTGATTATTATTTGAAATCACAACCGGAACTGCTTAATACACTAAAATCCGGTAAGCCGGTTTTGATGTTTTTTGAGGGCGGAAGCGACAACACAGATAACAGTATATATAATAGTGACAATGACTACAGAATAAGTGCAGTATGCATAGTCCTGAAATATAATCAGACAACGGACTCTGCTTATGTAACTTATGCAAACGAAAACTGCTCCACAATTCCCGATCATCCGTTAGCATACGGTGCTTACAATCACGATAAGGGCTCTGAATACGGAACTGCAACTCTTAAGGACGGAATATATGAGATTTACACTGCCAATCATCAAAGCAAGTATTCCGGATTTAATATCAGGAAAAATGGCGTTGGCTTTGTTCCTGCAGTATATATGAAGTCAAACGGAGATTATTCGGAAATTGATGCAAGCGGTATAAATATACACACTCGTACCCAGTCCAAAGTGGGCAGCGAAAGCAGTCCCTGGTCAGCCGGATGTATTCTTGTGGGAGCATCAACACCTTTTTCGGACTATAACACTTTTATTGAAATGACGGCTCCTACAGAAAGTCAAAGAACCAAAGTAACATACAAAAATAATACTATTTACAAATTTTCAACAGGAATCGGTGTTTCTTGCGGAATGATAGTTATAGACAGATATTTGTATCGTAGCAAAATGTTGGAAATTTATAAAAATCAAAATGCCATTGACTGTATTACCGATTTTTCGGTTAAGTGCTGCAGCAGTGCTGCTCAGCAGGGGATAGCCAATCCTGAAATATGTGTAATACATATTGATAAGAATGGAAATGAGTATGTTGAGAATGTAAAGCTGAGCAATATTGAAGCACCTTACCACATCCTGATTGTTGGCTACAACAAGGATAAATTTGTTACAATGGAAAGAATTCCTCACGACAAACAGAACTCTCCCTATACTCTGGAGGGAGATATAGACTGCATCAAGGTGATGGTGTGGGGAGGCGATTCATCACTCAAGCCATTAGCACCGTCTGCAAAAATTAAGTAAAATTTATAGGCATATAGTAAAACGACACTTGATTGGGATTTAACATCAAGTGTCGTTTTATTTGTTTATTTCAAATGCATAAATAGTGTAAAAATATTTTTGGATGCCGTGAATTCATAAAATCCGCCGGATTTGTTACAAAATGCGGCTATTGACTGTGCTCCGATGCCGTGTCCTTCCTCGTGACTTATGGGAATACCATTTTCATCAAATTCCGCATTGCCGTCAAAACTGTTTCGTATCATAACAACAAATTTTGGCTTTGAAAGGACTTTGATTTCAATATACCTATCCTCCGCCGGAATCTTCATACAGGCATTTATTGCATTTTCTATGGCATTTGCAAATGCCGTTGCAAGCTCACTGTCGCTTGCTTCAAACTTTTCAGGAAAAGCAAATCCCATCCGGACATCAATGCCATATTTTTTTGCTCTGTTAATATACACCGACAAAACCGCATCTATAATTGCATTGTTGCAATACCGCACAATATGCGTCCTATGTATATTGTCTTCGTATTCTTTAACCACATCCGCAAGCTCGTCGTATTGCTTTGTTTCCACCAGACTTGCAATGGCTTTTAACTTATGACGGAAGTCGTGGCGTTCTTTGCGAAATGCTTCATTTGCTTCGCCAAGCTCTTTAACACGCTCGGTAATGTTTGAAACCTGCAGTGCCATAAGCTTTTCCTGTTCATCACGCTCAAAATATATCTGTTGATTTCGCAGAGTAGATATGATGTGAATATAAATAACAGGCATAAGAATAAACATAAGTGTAAGTGCAGGAATCTGATGGGGTCTGTTTGTGATGCTGTCCGGATACGTCATAAGCAAAGTAATGACAATATAGAATATAAAACCGATAACCGCAGAAATTCCCCATCCGCCGGCGGAATACTTCTGTGCATCGATATATACGGGGCGAAGCAGATAGTATACCGGTATTTCCAGCAATGGAAGACTTATTATACGGAATATAAACATAAAAAGAAAACTATCCGGTGTAAATACGGAATTAAGTATGTTTGAAATATAAACAATCTCCAGAACAGTTGTGTCAACCATACAGAATGTAAAGAAAAATCTGCCATCTCTGTGTTTTGACAAGATAAAAAACACAACGAAGCTCGGAATCGAAAGAGTTACCAGCATAAGTGTTCCGTACCTGTCAAATCCCATAATCCAGAGTAAAAGAAGATTTATAATAATCAGAGGGAGCATAGTAAACAGCGTGATTGAAAGGGTTTTCTTTTTGGGGTAGCGGGATTCAAATAAAAACAGGAACAGTACGAGGGTATGTATCATAGACCATAGCAGGGATATATCTCTCAGAAAGTTCAAAAAAATCACTCCTATTAAGATTATTTATTCAAACAGATATTCCGACCAGGCACTTCTGAGTTTGCGGCAGGCTTTTTGGCCCAAAAATGCTTTGTAGGTATCGCCAAAAACTACCGCTTCGTTTTCAACTTCGGTAATGTGGTCAAGATTTACCAGCATACTCTGACTGCAAAGGAAAAAACGTCTGTCCTGCAAAAGCTCAGCACAAGCTTCGGGAAACGAGCTTCTCAGGGTAACGGATTCAACTGTTTTTCCTTTTGTAAGGTAATA
>JAZPXS010000116.1:0-2932 GCA_045543775.1 Clostridia bacterium | reverse complement strand
GGTCAATACCGAATCCGATACCGCCGGTGGGTGCCATACCGATTTCCAGAGCGTTCATAAAGTCTTCGTCGGTTGTGTTAGCTTCCTCGTCGAAGTCGGATCGTAGCCATGTCGTTCTGTGAGCCAAGGAGTTGTCTGGGTTGGTTGTCTTCCTAAGACCGCTTGGCCTCCCGACTTGGTCAATACCGAATCCGATACCGCCGGTGGGTGCCATACCGATTTCCAGAGCGTTCATAAAGTCTTCGTCGGTTGTGTTAGCTTCCTCGTCCCCCTGAGCAAGCTGTTCTTCCTGAGCTTTGAAACGTTCTCTCTGGTCTATGGGGTCGTTGAGCTCGGAGTATGCATTAGCCATTTCCCATCCGTTCATAAAGAACTCGAAACGCTCAACATAGTCGGGGTTTTCGGGTTTCTTTTTGGTAAGAGGAGAAATCTCCACAGGATGATCCATAACAAATGTAGGCTGAATAAGATGCTCTTCTACAAATTCCTCAAAGAAGAGGTTAAGTATATCGCCTCTCTTATGGCGTTCTTCATATTCCACATGGTGTTCCTTGGCAAGAGCACGTGCCTCCTCCAGTGTTTCTACCTTGGAGAAGTCAACGCCGGAGTACTTCTTAACGGCATCTACCATAGTAATTCTCTCAAAAGGCTTGCCCAAATCCATCTCAATGCCGTTGTACACAATCTTGGTTGTGCCGAGAACTTCCATAGCAACATGACGGTAGAGGTTTTCGGTAAGGTCCATCATACCGTGATAGTCTGTGTATGCCTGATATAGCTCCATAAGGGTAAATTCGGGGTTATGACGGGTGTCAAGTCCCTCATTACGGAACACTCTGCCTATTTCGTAAACTCTCTCAAGTCCGCCTACGATAAGGCGTTTTAAGTAAAGTTCAAGGGAAATTCTGAGTTTAAAGTCCTCATCAAGAGCATTGAAGTGAGTCTCGAAAGGACGAGCTGCCGCACCGCCTGCGTTGGAAACAAGCATAGGTGTTTCCACCTCCAAAAATCCCTGACCGTCAAGGTAACGGCGGATGGAGGAGAGGATGCGTGATCTCTTTATAAATGTGTCCTTAACCTCGTCGTTCATAATAAGGTCTACATATCTCTGACGGTAACGAAGGTCAGGATCGGAAAGACCGTGGAACTTCTCGGGGAGAGGACGAAGAGACTTGGAAAGAAGTGTAATCTCGTCAACTCTTATGGAGATTTCGCCTGTCTGAGTGGTGAATACTTCACCCTTTGCACCGACGATATCGCCTATGTCGAGCTTCTTGAAGCGGTTGTATTCTTCCTCGCCTAATATATCCTTCTTTACAAAAAGCTGAATTTTGCCGTTGATATCGGCAATGTGAACAAAGCCCACCTTGCCCATACCTCTTTTGGACATAATTCTTCCGGCAACGGAAACAATCTGACCGTCAAGAGCGGAAATTTTTGCCATGATGGTTTCTGTTTCCTCGCTGCCTCTTTTTGTAATCTGTCTTTCTTCCTCTGTGTAGTTTTCTGCAATTTCCTTGGAGGTATGAGTTCTTTCAAACTTTGTTATCTGAAAGGGGTCTCTGCCCTCGCTCTGCAAATCCTTTAACTTGTCTCTTCTTACCTGAAGGAGTTCGTTAAGGTTTTCCGTTGTGTTTTGAATATTTTCCATAGAAACTTTCCTTTCTATTTGTTTATCTCAAGCACCTTGAACTGGATTGTTTCCCCGTTGGGAAGTTCAACATCCACCATATCTCCTGCTTTGTGGCCGATTATGGCACTTCCGATGGGCGATTCGTCCGAAATTCTTCCCTCATCGGGGTTAGCTTCGGTGGAGCCAACTATGGTGTACTCCATTTCCTCTTCAAACTCGACATCGTAGAGCTTTACTCTGGAGCCGATGCTGATTTCGTCGGTGGAAACATCGCTGTCTGATACTATCTGTGCATTTTTGAGCATATTTTCTATTGTTGTTATTCTCTGTTCCATAGCCGCCTGAGCATCTTTAGCCGCATCATATTCTGCGTTTTCACTAAGGTCGCCGTAGCTTCTGGCTTCTTTGATTTTTTCGGCAATCTCCGTTCTTCCCTCAACCTTGAGAGTTCTTAATTCTTCTTCTAACTTCTTGTATCCCTCAGGTGTCAAAATGATTGGTTTTACTGCCATCTTACTAATTCTCCTTTATATTTACCTGCTGATTAATATATACAGCATAATTACAATATTATACACAAATTTGATAATAAAGTCAAGTTTTTTAATTTTTGCCTTGAAGATACACAATAAGCACATTCATATCCGCAGGGGAAACACCCGATATTCTGGATGCCTGCCCCAAGGATGCGGGACGTATTTTCTCAAGCTTCTGACGGGCTTCGATTCTGAGACCGTACACTTTGGAATAATCCGTGTCTGCAGGGATTTTCTTTTCCTCCAGTTTTTTGTACTTTTCCACCTGTTCAAGCTGTTTTCGTATATATCCGTCGTACTTAATCTGTATGTTCACCTGCTCTGCGGTGTACTTGTCAAGTTCGGGCCTGTCTGTATCTATGGGAGCCAGTGCCTCGTAGCTAAGCTCAGGTCTGCGGATAAGCTCGGCAAGCTTAACCCCCGTGGTGATGGGTGTGCTGGAATACTTTTCCAGAATTTCCGTTACCGCCTTTGTGGGGCCGAAGGATTTACTCTCAACCCTTGCTATCTCGTCCTCTATTGCTTTTTTCTTTTGAAGGAATTTGTTGTATCTTTCCTCAGAAATTAGTCCAAGCTCATATCCCTTTGGGGTAAGCCGCAAATCCGCATTGTCCTGACGGAGGAGGAGTCTGTACTCACTTCTGCTTGTCATCATACGGTATGGCTCGTTGGTACCCTTTATGGTGAGGTCATCTATGAGAGTTCCTATGTAGGACTCGCTTCTGTCGAGGGTAAATTCCTTTTTTCCAAGGCACCTATGTGC
>JAZPXS010000115.1:0-1580 GCA_045543775.1 Clostridia bacterium | reverse complement strand
CAAAATAACTCAAAAAGGAATTTTAAGATATAAGGGTAGTCGTTTAATAGATTTCAAGTAAAGGAGCTGAATATATGAATTTTAAAAAAGCTGAAATTTAATGTGGATAGACTTTGCAATATGTTTATTTATCTCACCATATCTCACCCAATTTTTTATTGTGCTTTAAGGCTAAAATAGATATTTACATAATAAAAAATGTCAAAAGCAAATTTTTGCCTTTGACATTTTTTATTATTTTATAAAGTTTGTACGAATGGGAGTTTCCTGCTGGGGAAGCTTAACACCCATCTTGTCTCCTGCCTCTTTAAGCTTAAGGAACCACGCCATATTTCTTCCGAGAACACGCATTACCTGCAGACCTTCTTCATCCTTCAGAACATCCTCGGGTTTTGAACCGTGTACCATATTCCAGTACCTTGAAGATATTATAGGCATCTGGGATATAGTAAAGTACTTATTGATTTCCTCAAAAGCTGCAGTTGTTCCGGCTCTTCTTGCAGAAGCTATGCAAGCGGCAGGCTTAAATGTAAATATGCCTTTTCCGGAATAAAAAGCTCTGTCCATAAATGACTTTATAAGTGATGATGCAGCCGCATAGTGAACAGGAGTACCAAATACAAATCCGTCAGCATCCTTTGCCTTTGCATTAAACTCATTTACCGCATCATCTATCACACATTTTCCAAGTTTTCCGCAAGCACCGCAGGCACGGCAAGGAAGAATGTCACGTCCTGCAAGATTGAAAATCTCGGTTTCTATTCCCTCTTCGTTGAGAGTCTTTTGCACTTCGCAAAGAGCAGTATAGGTACAGCCCTCCTTGTGGGGACTGCCGTTTACAAGTATAACTTTCATAAAACTACCTCCCACTACTTATATATTCTCAAGGGACTTATTCAAGAACATCTTTGTTCTCTCGGATTTGGGGTTGTCAAAAACCTCCTCAGGTGTTCCCATTTCGCATATAACACCGTCTGCCATAAAGATAACCTTGTCGGAAACACTCTTGGCAAATTCCATTTCGTGAGTTACCACAATCATTGTGGTGTCCTCGCCTTTTAAGCCTTTTATAACCTTGAGAACTTCGCCCGTAAGCTCAGGATCAAGAGCAGATGTAGGCTCGTCAAAGCACAGAATATGGGGATTGAGAGCAAGTGCTCTTGCAATGGCAACCCTCTGCTGCTGACCGCCGGAAAGCTGACAGGGATAAAAATCCATCTTATCGCTAAGACCGACTCTCTCAATAAGCTTTTTGGCATTTGCCTCTATATTTTCCACCGTATCAAACTTGAGAAGCTTTGGTGCAAGTGTAATGTTCTGAAGCACATTATACTGGGGAAATAGGTTGAAAGACTGAAAAACCAGACCGAAATTGAGACGCATCTTTCGTATTTCCTCATCGGACATAGATGCATTGGAACTTCCGTCATATATCACCTTTCCGTCTACGGCAATGGTACCGCCCTCGGCAAATTCAAGAAAGTTAAGGCACCGAAGAAGTGTGGTTTTTCCGCTTCCGGAAGAACCTATTATGGAAAGAACCTCTCCTTTTTCCAACGAAAAATCTATGCCCTTTAGCA
>JAZPXS010000114.1:0-3841 GCA_045543775.1 Clostridia bacterium | reverse complement strand
CCTGAAACGGAGCTTAAAAATTTATATGAGGGACTGCAATGAAAACCAGCGATTTTTACTATGATTTACCCCAAAGCTTAATAGCACAGACACCCCTTGAGGACCGCTCGTCCTCAAGGCTTTTGTGCGTGGATAAAAATGACGGCAATTTAAGGCACGGACACTTTACCGACATTGCCGACTACATTAATGAGGGTGACTGCCTTGTGCTCAATGACACAAGGGTTATCCCTGCAAGGCTCTACGGTGTGAAGGAAGGAAGCGGAGGAAAGATAGAGTTTTTGTTGCTAAACAGAAAAGAGCAGGACATATGGGAAGTAATACTTAAACCGGGGAAGAAAGCTAAACCCGGTGCAAGATTTGTCTTTGGTGACGGACTTCTTACTGCGGAAATCCTCGACGTGGTAAACGACGGCAACCGTCTTGTGAAATTTTATTATGACGGCCTTTTTGAAAATGTGCTGGATACCCTTGGGGAAATGCCGCTGCCGCCCTACATTACAGAGCACCTTGAAGACAAGGAACGCTATCAGACAGTGTACTCCAGACATTCGGGAAGTGCCGCAGCACCTACGGCAGGACTGCACTTTACACCCGAGCTTATGGATAAGCTCAAAGCAAAAGGTGTCAAATTTGCATATGTAACCCTCCATGTGGGACTTGGGACATTCCGCCCCGTGAAGGTTGACGATGTGGAAAACCACAAGATGCACTCGGAATTTTTTGTAATAACCAAGGAAACTGCAGATATAATAAACAACACAAAAAAAGCCGGAGGCAAAATAATATCTGTTGGCACAACCTCTACAAGAGTACTGGAAACCGTTGCCGACGAAAACGGATTTGTGAAGGAAGATAGCGGCTGGACGGATATATTCATTTACCCACCCTACAAATTTAAATGTCCCGATTGCCTTATAACTAATTTCCATCTGCCGGAATCCACTCTCCTTATGCTTGTGAGTGCTTTCAGCTCCAAGGAAATTATAATGAATGCATACAAGGAAGCTGTAAAGGAAAAATATCGGCTTTTCAGCTTTGGAGATGCGATGTTTATTCTTTAGAAAAAAGAAAGCTTTGCAAATAGGCGTTATGCCCTATCGCAAAGCTTTTTCGTTTTATTCTATCGGGATGGAGAAATCCTCATCAGCATTTACTTCAACATTAAAACCGCCATCGGCAAAGGATTCTTCGGAAATTTCAAAAACATGTGCATCCTTTACCTTGATATTGGGATTCAAGTCACTGAGGATTTTACTATCAAGTTCTACCTCGGTTGCATAAGTACTGGTCGCATTTAAATCGGAATCATATTCTGTTCCATTTTTATCAGAAAGGCTTATTGTTGGGCAAGAAAAAGACGATATGGGTTTATCTGTTATATTTTTGTATTCCCACTCAACAACAACATATGTACCGCCTTCAGATGCTGTTTCTTTCAGATACTGACCGCCAACGCTCTTCGTGGTTTTAACATTAGAAACTGTTATTTCGAATTTATCGGTTTTAAGAACATCACCGATTTTGCATACTGCAACTTCTTCTGTCTTGGTTTCCGAAGCTGTATTTGTCACCTTGGATTCTTTTTCTCCGCCGCCAGATGCAATCGCACCAATGACAATAAGTGCCAAAAGCCAAATCCACCATTTTTTATATAATGGTTTTTTTACTTTTGCACCACATTTGGGACATACCTTTGCACTTGCCGCAATTTCCTCATTGCAAGTAGTGCATTTTACAATTTTCGACATAATAGTTCCCCTTTCGGTATAATATTTACCCCAATTATATATCTGTAGATATAATTTGTCAATACTATAAATGTAATTTTATTTCTTTAGAAATGATAAAATATATTTATAGGAATGAGGTGGATTATACATGGATATAGGAGAAAGAATCGCTTTTTTTCGCACAAAAAAAGGGATAACCGTAAATAAACTTGCCAACATATCGGGAATATCTCAAAGCTATTTACGAGATATCGAACTTGGAAACAAACAACCCACAGTGGAATATCTTTCTTATATATGTGACGGACTCGGAATATCCCTTGCAACATTTTTTTCCGATCCCTCTGAAACGAATGAATTTTCAAGTGTAATAGACAGCCTTACAGAAAAACAAAAAAACACCCTCAAGGAATTTATTAAATCACTTACAGAATAGATGAATCCCTTTATTTTCACATTGACAAAAGCACACTAATAAAGTAAAATATATGTAGTGATTCCTTGTGCAAGGGAGAATAATATATGGATGGAGTTAGTATCTTTTATGTCAAGTATTGTTATTGAAGCTGCACGCTTAATGGATGCATTGCCGGAATCGGACAAAATTTTTGCATACGAATTCATCAAAAAACTTGTGCTTGCATGGGATCCTGATTTTACAAAAGTAACATCAGAAGAACGAAAACAGATAGAAGCCGCCGAAAAAAGCGGATATGTTGAAGATACCGAAATTGATTGGAACAGTATAGGAATTAACGAATAACAATTGTAAATCCAAAGGCTTTGCTGTTTGCGGAAACTCTCCAAAACTGCAAAGCCTTTGATGAAGAAATTTAACAAAACTCACTACCGAGATACAAAATTACAAAAAGAAACGAGAAACCACTATGTTCAAACTTATCAAGCAAAACGGCCTTGCAAGACGAGGCGAATTTACAACAGTACACGGAAAAATACAGACACCCGTATTTATGAATGTGGGTACGCTCGGTGCCATAAAGGGTGCTGTATCCTCAATGGACCTTAAGGAAATCGGATGTCAGGTTGAGCTGTCCAACACATATCATCTGCATGTACGCCCCGGTGACAAGGTGATAAAAGAGCTTGGGGGACTGCACAAGTTTATGAACTGGGACAGACCAATCCTTACCGATAGCGGAGGCTTTCAGGTCTTTTCCCTTGCGAAGCTCCGCAAAATCAAGGAGGAAGGCGTTTATTTTAACTCCCATATAGACGGCAAAAAAATATTTATGGGACCGGAAGAGAGTATGCAGATACAGTCAAACCTTGGCTCCACAATTGCCATGGCGTTTGACGAGTGTGTGGCACTGCCTGCAGAATATAAATATGCCAAAGCATCCCACGAAAGGACAATCCGCTGGCTCTATCGTTGCAAGGAAGAAATGGCAAGACTAAACTCCCTGCCCGACACGGTTAATCCAAAGCAGATGCTCTTTGGCATAAATCAAGGTGCAACCTTTGATGACCTCCGCATAGAAAATATGAAAGAAATAGCAAAGCTTGACCTTGACGGCTATGCCATAGGAGGACTTGCCGTGGGAGAAACTACGGAAGAAATGTATCATATACTGGATGTTACTCTGCCACACGCACCGGAAAACAAACCAAGATATCTGATGGGTGTTGGAACACCTCAGAACATACTGGAGGGTGTAGACAGAGGAATTGACTTTTTTGACTGTGTAATGCCAAGTCGTAATGCAAGGCACTGCAACCTGTTTACGGAATTTGGCTATATGAACCTTAAAAATGAAAAATTTGAAAAGGATCCCCTTCCCATAGAGCCGGGCTGCGACTGTCCTGCCTGCAGAAACTATTCAAGGGCATACATCCGCCACCTGTTTAAAGCAAAGGAAATGCTGGCAATGCGTCTTTGCGTTCTCCACAATCTTAACTTCTACAACAGACTTATGGCAAACATACGAAAAGCCATAGAGGAAGACAGATACCAGGAGTTCAAAAAAGAAAAACTCGAGGCATATTCAAAAAGAGTGTAAATAAATAGTAAACTGAGTATATTTTACTTGCAATTTACCAATATTTAGGTTATAATAACTAAGTTAAATATTTTATTTTCAGGAGGATAA
>JAZPXS010000113.1:0-11176 GCA_045543775.1 Clostridia bacterium | reverse complement strand
CAATTTCTTTAAAAACAAATATAAGTCTTGAGGATAAGAATAAAGTTCAAGAAAGCTTTAAAAGTGATATTGTCTGGTTAGGCAATGAGAAAAAATATATAATGCACAAATATAACAAAAACGGTGTTCTGATACAAATCTCAAACAGAAACGCTGAAGAAGTCAAATACGATAAGGAGCACCTGATGTACAAGGTTAAAATAATAGTCAATTTATTTAAGCTACCGAATCCCGGAAAGCTCTATGGTTGGATTACAGATAAAGACGAGCTACATTCAGCTTGTAAGATTTTACAAAGCATTTTTAAACATATAGAAACACAATCCGGAATAAATCTGTCAAGTAATATCATGTTGTCAAGAGTAGACATTACGAAGGATGTGATTACACCGAGCGAGGAATATACTCTTGAAGTTATCAGACTTTCAAAAGTTTCTTCTAAGAAATATGGGTACAAAAACTATGTTCCAGACGAAAACGCAAAGAAAAAGTGGTGTCTTGATAATTCATCTATGTATTACAATGATTATGTCAAAGCCAAAATATATAATAAAAAGCAGGACTTAAAAGACCATAATACAAATATTGGATTGAATTCAAACGGTTTGTTGCGTTTTGAAGCATCTCTTAAACTACCGGAACTCAAAAAGCAAGGATACATCGGGGAAATATTTGATATAGACGATCTGGCTGATATATTATACCAAATAACCTGTGACGGTAATGAAGCATTAAAAAGATATTTCAAAGAAGTTCTGATAGACGGAAGTATGATTACAAAGCGACTTCAGAATAAATATCTTGAAATGAAATATGGCGGTAAGGATGTTCGCATCAGAAACATGAAAAACTATCGCAGAGCCATTAACAACAAAGAGAATTACGATTTCACAACCGATAAAGCATACAGGATGAAAAAACACTTTGAGAACATCGGCCTTTCGCCCGTATATACAAATACTGATTTTCCATACATACCATCTTTTTCTGATATATTAGGTGAAAAAGTAAATGTTGATATATTGAATTGGGTATTTATAAAAACCAAAGATAAAGGAATAGTATTTTGGAAACAAATCCCGAAAAACGCCATTTAAGGGGATGGTTTAATCAAAAATTAAATATTTTATCCCATTAGCTTGCATTTTTCTAAAAATATGGAACATCTCAGAATACTCTCTACTCTTTCGGAAACAATTCAGCATATTTAGCATCAAGTTCTTTGATTTTCTCTTCTTCGGTCAAATCTTTAGCCTTTAAAACCTTCCAGAAATCATGAAAAGCTTTCTTGTTCTTAGTAAGCTTTTCTGCCATTCTCGGATAAGTTTTTCTAAGGCGACTTATACGAAGATTTATTTTGTTTTCTATTTTCCGATATGCCGCAGTCGATGATGTTTTCTGCATCTCAAATTTTTTAATTGCCCCTATTTTATTGCAGGGCTTGGTTTCGTTCTTGGCAATATTTGTACAATATATTGCATTTCTGTTTTTGGGTATGAAATAGCTGTTGCAGTGCGCACAGCGCTTGATATAAATGTTATCAGATATACATAAGTAAAGCACAATAAAGAACAGATGATATATGTTTTCAAAGTATGCAGAAAAATCTTCTTTAGGAATAGGTATTTTCATTTTCTGTATAGCATCCAAAAAAACTTCATTATCATCATATAATCTGAAATCATTAATTTTCCCCATTATACCGTAATAGGTTTTTACTTTTAAAAGATTTGGAAGATATTCTTCATATGTATCTATAAGTTCCTCTGTGCCGTGAAGAGTTGTATAAATAGTCAGTTTTTCGAGCGCATCGAGTTTAGAAAAGTTGTCACCGTAGTTTGTATGATAATCAAGAACATCTATGGCATAATTTATATATTCTCTCAAATTATCGATATCCGGAATATCATCTTCGTCGGTATTTAGCAGATCTACAATAAATTGTGATACCGACTCATTTTTGTTGTATGCAGGTTTTCCGATAAAGCCGTCCAGAGTTCCAAATATCAATTCGCCTTTACTGAAAAAAACGCTTCCCGGTCCTTTAATTTCAAATATATCTTTCAATTTTTCACGCCCTTTTTGTGTGCAATATATTTTTGCGTTTTAAAACTTTCGATTGCACTATTTGAATGCGTTTTCACTCGTTGACTTTGGCAAATTCAGGTGTTATAATAATCACCGCAGCAAACAAGTGTGCAATAGTATGCTTTTATTATACTACAAATATTCTAAAAGTCAAGCACTTGTTTTGCTATAAAAAATTTAAGGAGGAAATATTATGTCAAAAGAATACGAGTTCATCTCAACCAAAGATGACGAAAGAGATGAAATGGATTACGAGGAGGTAAGAAATGCCGTATTCGGTGCCGGTGCTTATGAATACGAAATCAAAGAAATTTACAAAAAGTTAAGGAAAAAGTTTAAAAAGCATTATAAAAGCCAAACACCAAAGACAAAGAAAATTAAGAAGATGAAAAAGAAGCTTTCAGAACTGGAAGATGATCTTAAAAAAGTGAAGAAAGCGCAACAAAAAAGCAAGCTTGCAGAGCTTATAAATTGCGATAACGCCACCAAGAGAAAACAGCTTGCAAGAGATATTTTTGGAGAGGATGGTGTCATATGAAAGAGTATTATGCAGATATTATAGATGGAAAATTAGCTCTTATGTCAGGTCATACTCCTATCGCAAATTTTATTGTTACTCTGAACGTGGTAAAGAAATATATAACAGAAAAGGAAACGGTTAAAAAGTATGAGATCGAGTTTAATAATGGAGAAGAGATTTTTTTAAGAGATGTTATTCCCTCAGAACTGGAAAAGTTGGATTATACAGATATAGATGATTCCCTTCTGTTATCACCTACCGTTTACACTGTAGCTAAAGAAATGGCTCATTACATAAAAAGCCAGGCCAAAGAGGCTGATGTCAAAGAAATATATTTGTTTGATAAGCTTGGATGGAGATGTATAGGAGAAAAACACTGCTATTGTGCAGGAGATACTTTGATAGGCGATATATCTCCCTTTGATTATGCTATTTCTGATATTCTGTCGCAGAAATACAAACTTGAGGTTGATGATATGTCCGAGGAAGAAGCTTTTGAGTATTCTTTCAAAATTATCAATATAGAACCGTACATCACAAGTGTTTTGTTTGTAAGCGGATTAATGGGTATCATGCGACAACTTATATTAGATGCCGATATCAGGATACCTTGTGTTGTGTACATAAGAGGCAACTCTCAAAGCAGAAAAACAACTACTGCAAAGCTCTGTACATCAATGTATAACCGAAGTAAGCTCCACAGTGATACATCAGTTACATCTATGCGTGTGAGCAGTACTAATTTTAAAATTGAGGAGATATCGGAAGTTTTAAAAGACTCGAATTTTCTTCTTGATGATATTTATCGCGAACAAGACTCAAGACTCAGAAGACAATACGAGTCCCATGTGAGAAATATCATTCGAAATTTTGCGGATAACTCTTCGAGGAATACCGCGCAAACTTCTTTTGCGATAAATTGTCAGATTATAACAACAGCAGAGTACCTCATTAAAAGTAAATCAGACGTAGGAAGAATAATGCTTCTAAATGTCAGCAAGCCCATAAACAGTGAAAGGCTTGCACAATGTCAGAAAAATCCTTTAGCGCTTTCGACATTTTATTATTTCTTTATAAAGTGGCTGGCTGAACACTATGATGAAACGGTATCAAAACTAAAGGCAGAATATTCTGTATTCAGAATGGGCTCGCACAAGCATGTGGGTAATTTCGAGAGACTATACGAACAGTTTTTTCTGATGAAGTTTGTTTTTGGCGTATATGTTGATTATGCCTTGACCATCGGTATTGAGTTAAACAGCGAATTGTTAACAGAACAGTTTGAAAGCTACTTGAAAGATGTCTTTGAAAAACAGAATGCTATTCTCTGTGAAATAGAAGCAGGAGAAATTAAAGAAATCAATTTTTCAAATGAGCTAATTACTATGCTTAACAATAAAGAAATATGTCTCGGAGAAAAGGGATCGGATTGCTTCAGAAAGGGTAATTTTATTTATATTACCAATAGCCTTTTCGGAAAGAAATTGACGGATAAATTCAGACAGAATATATCTTCGAAAAGACTGTCCGCATACTTCAGAGACAAGTATATTTCAGTGGGCTACCATGATAATACGGACAAAAAGTACAATGGCAAAAGATATTTGACTCTGAACATCACAGAGCTTTTAAAAGATGCCAAAACCAACGATGCGTTAATTGAGAATTTGTTCTTTTGAAATTATTTATTCCATAATTTTATGATTTTGACGGAACACACTTCCATGATTTACACAAAAACATGGAAACTGCTGAATACTCTTAACAATAGAAGGGAGGGATAAATTTGCTTGACGGATACAAAGATGTACTTAAAATCGAAGATTTAATGACAATTCTGAGGATAGGCAAAAATAAAGCCTATCAAATATTAAGAAGTGGCGTAATACCAAATCGAAAAGTTGGTAGCCAATATGTTATCCCCAAAATGGGAGTCATAAATTATTTAGCAGATATTTCAAAAATTGCATAGGAAACTTGAAGTATCAGTCTGCTTATGGTATACTAACATCATAGGCAGACTGACCTTATGCAAAGAAAGGAGAATTTTGCATGTTAAACGGCAGTTTGCAGATAAAAAATGGTATTTACCAGGCTGTTTTCTATATTCCGGGCAACAAATCAGCAACCTGGAGAAGCACCGGCATTAAGGCACAAAGAGGCAACAAACGAAAAGCCGAGCAAAAAATGACTGAAATATTATCAGAATTCGAGGAAAAGCTGTCTGACAATGAAAAGATTTCCTTTACAGATTATATTGATACGTGGCTAATTTCAGCCAAAAAGAGAGTAGATATTGTTACCTATGAAGGTTACAAATCATATATAGAAAGACACATAAAGCCATACTTTATGCCTTTAAATCTCAAATTGGAAGACATAACTCTATCGGATATTGAAAAGTATTTTCAATACAAGGCAGTTTCGGGAAGGCTTGACGGAAAAAGTGGAGGCTTATCTTACAGAACCATAAAGCTGCACAGCGTAGTGTTAAACCTTATATTCAATGAGGCAATACGGAATTCTTTAATCAAGGAAAACCCATGTAAATATGCCAAAATCCCAAACAGTGTCAAAAAGAGCGAAAAGCAGATGAATTTCTACACCACAGAGCAGTGCAAAAAGCTTTTGGATGTTACAAAAGATACTGTGTTGCACGACATGATTTACATTACCTTTATATATGGACTAAGACGCAGTGAGTTATTGGGGTTAAAATGGGATGCGGTTGATTTTGATAATAATACCATAACAATCAAACATACAGTAGTTCTGCAAAACAAGGTTGTTGCAAAGGATAAAACCAAGAACACAACAAGCAACCGTACATATCCCCTTTTGGATGATGTGAGGGATATATTATTAAAGCTCAAAGTACAACAAGAGGAGTACAAAGAGCTTTTTAAAAAGTGTTATACTGATACGGGTTATGTTTTTACCAAGCCTGACGGAAAAGCATTTTATCCGAGTTATCCCACACATACTTTGGAAAAAATACTTGCCAAAAACAACTTGCCTCACATTCGCTGGCACGACTTAAGGCATAGCTGTGCAAGTATGCTTCTTCTTAAGGGATGGAAAATGAAGGAAATATCTGATTGGCTCGGACACGCCTCCCTGCAGACAACAGCAGATATTTATTCACATCTTGATATGGACCACAAGCGCGAGCTTGGAAACAGTCTGGGCGGTATTTTGAATTGATGCACCAATTGCAATGACTTTTATTAGATGTTTTATTAGATGCGACTTTGAAACGATAAAATTTTTGCACAACAAAAAATCCTCAAAGTCAGTAACTTTGAGGATTTCAGAGTGGTGCACCATCAGGGACTCGAACCCGGGACACCCTGATTAAGAGTCAGGTGCTCTACCAACTGAGCTAATGGTGCGTTCCGTCAACATTGAATATTATACACACTTGTAGTGTGTTTGTCAATACTTTTTTTCAAAAAAAGGAGTTAAAAATGAAATTTTTCAGTATTATTTGCGAATTTAATCCTTTTCATACAGGACACAGACACCTTATACAGCAAACGAAAGCAAAAACCGGTGCAGATGCCATTGTATGTATTATGAGCGGGAGTATGGTGCAACGGGGTGATGTTGCCATATATGACAAATGGGCAAGAGCAAAAGCAGCTATTAAAAACGGTGCTGATCTTGTTGTGGAGCTTCCTGTGTGCTACGTTCTGCAATCGGCAGATATCTTTGCCCGTGGAGGAGTGGAAATTGCCGAAAAAATGGGTACATACGGCATTGCGTTCGGAAGTGAATGTACAGATGAATCTCTGCTGTGGGAAATGGCTGAAATTAAAGCATGCGAGCCTTCATTATACTCTGAAAAGCTGAAGCAGGCTATGGATAGCGGTGTCGGATACCCCGCCGCCTGCAAAATTGCAATGGAAAGCGTTCTTGGTAAACCCTGCGAGGATATAACAAATCCGAATACTACGCTTGGTGTAAGCTATATGGCGAACATTCTTAAAATAAATCCCCGCATAAAAATTCACACGGAAAAACGAATCGGTGACTATCACAGTGCAGATTTAAGCGGAGAATTTGCATCTGCAACCGCAATTAGGGAAAAAATTCTATCCGGCGACAAAATATGCGATTTTTCCCTATGTACATCCGACGATATTTATGATATAAATATATTATCACCTTATATTCTTGGTTTTTTTCGTACTGCCGATGAAAAAAATCTTGAAAGAATATCCGGTATGGAGGATGGCCTTGCAAATCGACTTATCCAAAAAAGCAAGGAGACAACTTCATATGAAGATTTTGTCAATGAATGTGTAACAAAGAGATATACACGCCACCGGATACGACGGCTCATACTCTGCTCACTTCTTGGCATTGATAAGATTTACGAAACCAACTATGTACGAGTGCTTGCACTAAATGATAAAGGTGCGAAAATACTCAAGCAAATAAAAAAAGAAGGTAACATCGAAGTAATAACAAAGTTAGGAAACACTGTACCTAACCTGTCTTTGAAAAAAGATATCCTTGCAACTGACATTGCCTCACTTTGTGCAGGTAAAAAAGCCTCTATGGACTACATTAAATCACCATATATTTACCCGAAGGAATGACATAATGAAAGCTGTTTTTATCGGCAACGAAACTCAGATTGCCCTCTACTCAAAACTTTTTGCAAAAAACGGAAACGAGTGTTTCAAGCTATGCGGAGTTATATCAACATCTCCCGAAGCCACAACAAAGCTGGCAATAAGCCTGAATATTAAAGCATATCTTAACCTTGAGGATGCCTTAAAAGACGGAGATGTGCTTTTTATATGCCGAAATGGGAACCATCTTGCTTCCTTTTCCGATTTAATGAAAAGGTTGCATATCCGTGACAAAATAATCTGCCATTTCAGTCCTCATCATGACTCAACAATACTTAATTGCGGAAGCACCAACTCATATTATTCAATTGGTGTTCCGTATCTTCACACTGCACAGGATAAAATAAGCAATACAGTAGTTACCTTTGAGGGAGGCGGAAAACACCACGAGGAATTTGAAAGCTCCATAAAAAGCATTCTTCCCAAGGCTGTTTTTTGCGATAAAAACTCAAAGCAACTTGCCAGTATTGCCACAAGAATTGTAACCGAATATACAAAGATACTGGTTAATATATCTATGCACTTTTTCAAGATGTCCGGTATGTATGACAAAGAAAACTTTCTTCGGCTTGTAACAGGAAGCTTAACAGAAGCCCTCACATCAAAATCAGTTAAAAAGGTAAGAAAACGAACAGAGGGTGAGTTGCGTCGGGATATCCGTCTGCTGTCCACAATTAACTATTCTGACACAAAAGAATTCTATAAAACAATGGAAACAAGAATTGCCGACAGTGGTATATACAGTCCCGACGAAAAGGAAACTGTACTGAGAATACTAAAGAAAAGAGCATAAAAAAATGCCCGAAACCTGCTCACAAAAGAGCATGTTTTGGGCATTTTGTTTTTGTCAAAACAGATTATTTTACAAGCATAGCAAGAGTTATGGATGTAACAATAAAAAGAACTGCCACAACTGCTGTTGCCTTTTCGAATATACCGTCAAGAGTGTTTGCTTTGTTCTTACCAAAGAAGGTTTCTGCACCGCCGCCGATGGAACCGGAAAGACCTGCAGATTTGCCGGACTGGAGAAGAACAACAGCAACCAATATTATAGAAAGTATAACATGGATTATTGTAATAATAGTATTAAGCATCTAAAGCACCTCCGTATAAAAATCTCATATAAAAGTATTCTATCACAAAAATATTTAATTTGCAATAGTTTTTTTAAAGAAGCTTTGCAAAGAAATTTTTAAGCCTTTCGCTCTTGGGATTTGCAAAAATTTCTTCAGCAGTTCCCTCTTCTTCGATTCTGCCTCTGTCCATAAATATTATCCTGTCTGCAACCTCTTTGGCAAATCCCATTTCGTGTGTAACCACAATCATAGTCATACCTTCGGCAGCAAGCTCTTTCATAACATCGAGAACCTCGCCTACCATCTCGGGATCCAACGCAGATGTAGGTTCATCAAAAAGCATCACCTCGGGGTTCATCATAAGAGCACGGACAATTGCCACACGCTGTTTCTGACCGCCCGAAAGCTGAGCAGGATATGAAGCAGCTCTGTCGACAAGTCCTACTCTTTCCAAAAGGGAGAGAGCTTTTTTCTCAGCTTCTTCCTTTGGCATCTTAAGGAGCTTAACAGGGGCTGCAGTAAGATTTTTGAGTATTGTCATATGAGGGAAAAGATTAAACTGTTGGAAAACCATGCCCATCTTTTGTCTCATAAGATTGATGTCCGTTTTCTTATCAAGAATATTGCTTTCCTTAAAATATATCTCTCCCTCTGTAGGCTCTTCCAAAAGATTGAGAGAGCGAAGCAGTGTAGATTTTCCGCTTCCCGAAGGACCGATTACCACAACAACCTTTCCGCTTTCAAATTCCACGGAAACATCGTCAAGTGCCTTTACGGTATCACCCAAATAATATTTCTTTAAATTTTTTACTTTTATGAGTGCATTATCTCTCATTAGTTCTCAGCCTCCTTTCCAAAATACTTACAAGTTTGGAAAGTCCCAGCACCATCACAAGATAAATGAGAGCTACTGCCACCAGAGGCATAAAAGGACTGTATGTAGCCGAACGAATTGCATTTCCGGCATACATTAAATCACCAAGACCTATATAAAAGGCAACGGAAGTTTCTTTGAGAAGAACTACAAATTCATTTGCCAATGCGGGAAGCACCGCCTTAAATGCCTGGGGAAGTACAATATATCCCATAGTCTGTATATAGTTAAAGCCAAGGCTCCTTCCTGCCTCTGTCTGTCCATCATCAATATTCATTATGCCGCCACGAACAATTTCGGCAACATAAGCACCCGAATTAAGACCAAAGCACACCACAGCCGAAAGAAATTTGTCAACACCAAGGGGCATAAAAATAACAAAGTATATAATCATTATCTGTACAACTGCCGGAGTACCTCTCGTTACGGTAAGATATACCTGACATATACCGTTAAGTAGTCTCAATACCCAAGGATGCTTGGTAGTTTTGAGATATGTGCAACGGATGAATGCCACTATAAATCCCAAAACAACACCTATCAGCAGAGCAAATATGGTAAGCTTAATTGTAACCCAAAGACCTTTGAAAATGGTTATCCATCTGTCATATTTTATAAAATTCGTGACAAAATCTCTTTTTATCCCATTCCATAACTTGAGTATTCCATGAGCAGTTTCCGGCTTTATTTTTGCCACTCTGGCTTCGAAACACTGAACAAAGCCCTTGTTGATATTCGTGGATTCTATCTTTTTTGTACCATTTGCAATGGTGTCTATCTTCATTACATCCTTTTCAATATCAACAATACCGCCAAATACACCGTTTAACACGGTATTGTCGGCAAAAATTTTGTAACCGTCTTTTGTATCGTACATCACAACAGTAAGATGTTCGGTTTTCTTTTGTGCATTTTTGATACTCTCTACAATCTTATCTTCAAATTCCAGTTTAAAATCCAGAGTAGACTTAAACATAGTGCTGTTTTTCTTCTTAACATCCGCACTTAAGAATTCTTCATAAAGAGGCTTTATCGTGCCGTACACATCCAAAGTATCAACCGTGCAGGTAAGGTGTGCATCCTTCTTATTTCCGTAAGACACACTTTCAACCTTAATTTCGTTGTTATCTGCTATATATTTAAGAGGTTTTGTAATTGCTGCTGCATCAAGCTGACTGTTTACAAGAGATTGTGCCTCCTCAACAGAAAGCTCTGTGGGAACTGTCTGAGATTTGATATCATATACACACCAAACCACCAAAGAAGCCAATACAATTACCAGAGCAATTACAGAATAGATTTTTCTGCTTTTCATAGTATCACCTTATAAAACAAGCTGCAAGAACGGAAGAAACCCATTCTTGCAGCATAATGGTCTTTCAAAAATTATTCAGCACTGATATAACTTGCAATTATTGCATCAATTGTACCGTCACCGGTGAGCTTTTCGAGTGCTGCATTGATATTATCCAAAAGCTCTGTGTTATCCTTGGAAACAGCTATTGCATAGTCTTCGATAGCATATTCGGTATCAAGAATCTTGAGACCTTCGTTACCTGCTACAAAAGCCTTTGCAGGCTCATTATCAATGATAACTGCATCAACATCGCCACCCTTTAATGCGATAACAGCATCTGCACCCTTGGAATAGCTTGTTACATTTTCTTCGCCGTAATCATCTTTGGAATAGATATCGCCTGTAGTTCCCAGCTGTGTACCTATCTTTTTGCCTTCAAGATCGTCAAGACTTGCAATATCTGAATCCTCTGCTACTATAACAACCTGTACACCGGTTGCATAGCTGGAAGTAAAGTCAACCTCAAGCTTACGCTCGTCAGTAACGGTCATTCCTGCCATACCGAAATCAACTTCACCCTTCTGAACAGATGTAATGATGGAATCAAATTCCATATCTACAATCTCAAGTTCTGCACCGAGTTCTTTTGCAATAGCACCTGCGATTTCCACATCTATACCC
>JAZPXS010000112.1:0-5795 GCA_045543775.1 Clostridia bacterium | reverse complement strand
ACAAGACAAGTTGGCTTGGCGGGCTGGTGGTTTGCAAGATATGCGGTTCCACTATGACCACAATTAAGAGTGCTGTGACCAGTGGCGAAGCAAGGCGATACTTCAACTGCACGGGAAGAAGCCACAAATATAAATGTAAGGGACCAAATTCAACCGTTTACGCAAAGAGCCTGGAGGATATGGTGTACGATGAAATCGCGTTAAGGCTTGAAGAAATCAAAGGCACAAAAAAGCCCAAGGCGATACCGCCTGTTTTAAATGAGCTGAGGAATAAGCTAAAGGCAGTGGAGCTGGAAGAGGAAAAGCTGACTGAGATAATTATGAAGGATGATGTAAACAGCGACCTTTTGGCAATCCTTGGTAAAAAAGCGACTGCACTTAAGCAGAGGAAGGTTGAAATCCTTGAAAAAATTGAAGAGGTGCAGGCGAACGAGGTGGATATGAAGCGTGCCGTGAACTTGTCGAAAAAGTGGCAGACTGCAAGCTTTGACGAGAAGAAGGGCGTTGCATCGGTTTTGATTGATAAGATTTACATAGAAACTGACGGTAATGTGGAGATTATCTGGAATATATGAAGAGGGGCGATTGCAGAAAATGCAATCGCTCCTGCTGTTATTTTGTGGTTGAAAAAGATGTTTCCGTGCGGTAATATAACTTTATAGATTGGTGGTAGGGGGTGCAATATGGATTTTTATATTATGAACCGTGACGAAGTGGTTGCAAAATGGCAGGATAATAATCTTGAAATATTAGATAATAATCTTTTGCCGATATACTTTAGAAAATATAACGATGTTGAAAAGTGGCTTGAAACAAGAGCTATTGACTGCCATAGAGCAAATTCGAGACTTCTTAAAAAGGCGTTGAGGCTTACAGAGAAGGATGATGTTTCTACAGTTGTTTTCGTTAATGCGGTGACGATTACAGATTCATACTGGATAAAGCCTCTTGATTCTGACCTTACTTACGATGACGTTCGATTTGATAACGACTATTTTGCATCGCTTGCACTTACGGGTAGTTATGACAGTTTTAATCGTGTTGCAAACTCCAAACAATCTAAAACGCCTGAACTTACCAACATTGGTAGCTTTGAAAAGTGTTGGAAGCTGACTGACGGTAAGTGGTGGATGCACAAGAAAGCTAATCACGAAGAAATGTTCTCATAGCTTTTCATTTGCCTCTTAGGTAAAGAGCTTGGCTCTAATATGGCTGAATATGAACGAGGCAAGGGAGTTATTAAAACAAAGGACTTTACAGATAACGCAAGTGTTAACTTTGAACCGATGTTCAGCCTTATGGGAGACAACGAGGACTATATTGAAACATTGAATGTGTTAAAAGATTTGTGCCCGGATGCCATTGGTGATTATGTGAAGATGTTGTTTTTGGACACTATATGTGCAAACCCTGACAGGCATACTTTTAACTTTGGTGTACTTCGTGATGTGGGAAGCGGTGAGGTTTTAGGACTAGCACCGAATTTTGATAACAATATGGCATTGATTTCCCGAGGATATCCTAAAAATATAAATCGTAAGGGCGACATACTTGTAAAGCTTTTTAATGAGCTGATGGAATACGATGAAAGCCTGAAGGGATATATCCCCGAAGTAAATGAAAATCTAATAAAGAGCGTTATCAAAAAAGTTGGTATGCGTGTTAAGATAAATCTTGTGCTTGATTTCATTATGAACGGATATAAGCAAATAGAAAGATGATTGAGGGGGCGATTGCAAAAATGCAATCGCCACTGTTTTGATGAATAACATTATAACAATGCACATATAATGTATTGACAACAAAAATATAAAATGATATTATAAGTGTAGGGAGGCGAATGTTATGGCAGTAACAAATATAACTATGCGTATAGATGAAGAATTAAAAACACAACTTCAAGAGCTTGTTTCCAATCTTGGAATGGATATGACCACGTTCTTTACTTTGTCAGCAAAACAAGCTGTGCGTGAACAGGGAATACCTTTTGATATAACAATGCGTGTCCCTAACAGCGAAACAATGGAAGCGCTTGAAGAAGTTAAAGCGATGAAGAAAGACCCCTCTATCGGAAAGACGTATACGGATGTTGACGATATGATGAAGGAGTTGCTCGGCTGATGTATGCGATAAGACCTACTACAAGGTTTCAAAAAGATTTAAAACGAATGGAAAAGCGTGGATATAATATTGCCTTGCTGACAGTTATAATCAAAAAATTGGCAAATGGTGAACAACTGCCTGAAAAGAACAGAGACCATGCTCTTGTTGGTGATTTTATTGGATGCAGAGAATGCCATGTTGCACCTGACTGGCTTTTGATATATGAGATTGCTGATAGCGAGCTTATATTATATTTGACAAGGACTGGGTCAAATAGCGATTTGTTTGGTTGAGTTCATTGTAAGTGGATATCGGTAAATAGAGAAATGTTTTAAGTGGCGATTGCGAGAATGCAATCGCCACTGTTTTGGTTTTGTTTTTTGTTGAAAAAGGTGGAAAGAGGTAGTATAATCAGATTATAACTTGAATTTACGAGGATTAAGTATGTTTGAAGGAAATTATTTTGGAGAAGAAAAAGTAAGTAAAATACTTTTTAAATTAGCACCGCCTGTAATGTTGGCACAGCTTATTCAGGCACTTTACAACATAATAGACAGCTTTTTTGTAGGCAGGTTTTCAGATTCAGGATTGACGGCGTTGTCAATTGTGTACCCGATACAGCTTTTAATGATCGCACTTGCTGTCGGTACAGGCGTTGGCGTGAATACAGTAATGGCGGCAAAGCTGGGCACAGGGCAAGAAAAACGGGCGAATGAATATGCCGGTGTGGGAACTCCGTTGGCGGTAGTTTTGTGGATTGCTTTCGCACTCTTTTGCTATGCATTTATGCCGACTTATGCAAAAATGCAGACATCAGCCCCGGAGGTTATAGAAGATGTTATTACATACGGCAGGATTGTCTGTGTGTTTAGCTTTGGAATTTTTCTGGAAAGCGTATGGACAAAGGTTTTGCAGGCAAGAGGCGACATGAAAACACCCATGAAAGCACAAATTGCAGGTGCGGTTACGAACATTGTACTGGACCCGTTACTTATTTTCGGTATGTTTGGTATTCCGAAAATGGGAATTGCAGGTGCTGCGATTGCAACTGTTGCAGGGCAAGTTGTTGCGGCTTTGGTAGTTATGAAGAAAGGTTTTTACAAATCCCCTGAATTAAAGAAATATCCGCATTTTACAGCGAAAATATTCAGATACGGCACACCTAATATATTGATGCAATCGGCATACACACTTTACATATTCGGACTTAATATGATCCTCGCAACATTTTCGGATGCGGCTGTGACGGTGTTGGGTCTTTACTATAAGTGGCAAACATTTTTCTTTATTCCGGTAGGGGCGATGCAGACCTGTGTTGTGCCTGTGATAAGTTATAACTATGCGGCGAGAAAGATAGACAGATGCAAGAAAACCTTGAATATAGCACTTTTGTTTGGTGCAGGGTTGATGGTTTTAGGTACACTTTGCTTTGAAATTTTTCCGGAGGAAATGATTAAGTTTTTCTCGTCTGATATACAAGTTGTAGACATTGGCATTACGGCATTCCGGATTATAGGCTTAAGCTTTGTTCCGCTTGCAGTTTCACTTACATATCCTGTGCTGTTTCAGGCGGTGGGAAGAAGTTTAACAAGCTCGGCAATGACCATAATTAGAACCGTTTGTCTTTTTGTACCGCTGGCATATTTATTTTCAAGGTTTGGCTTGGCATATTTTTGGCTGACATATCCTGTTACGGACAGCCTTATATCAATTTTAGGTTTTACACTTTCATATCGGTTTTTCAAAAATCCGTATGGGGAGAGCTGATATTATTATGATGAAGAAGTGGCGATTGCGAGAATGCAATCGCCACTGTTTTGGTTTTTTTGTTGAAAATGGTGGGAGTGGGTAGTATAATTAAATTGTAAACTTGAATTTTTATAATGCCTGTTTTGAGTGAGTGTAATGAATCAAGTCGTTGGTTTATAATGCTTTTGAAAGGAGAGGTAAGGAATGAATAAAAAAATATTAATATTGTTAGTTATTTTAACTGTAGGCGTAAGTGCTATTGTCGGATGTTCGAAAGCAAGCGAACAAGAGGCTTTGGAAACTTCTGAGAGTATAATGCCAAGTGAAGTAATGGAGGAGGAGAGCTTTGGTAAAAACCCACACGGAGACCTGAGGTCCGTAGGGATTACAGACCCATATGTAAATCCCGAGGTGAAATTCAGTAACTTGACTTCTGAAGAAGATCAATCAGAGTTGAGCCGGGATTTAGAGAAAGCGGGAATAAAGGAATCCTATATTAAAGATTATATTAACTACGTTAATATATACAATGAAACTGCACCTAAATCAGTTTTGAATGGTTGGAACACTTTGGATAAAGTAAATTACGACCCTTATGAGATAGCCGAAGTATGGGTAGAAAAATATCCTGATTTTGTTGGTGTTTGTTGTAGAATGGCAGCATTTACATTGCTCCGAGATGATATAGTGGTAAACAACACTGATTTTGAAAAAACATCTATGCATGCATTGGCTTTTGATAGTTGTTCCTTTGAAATGATGCCCACTAAATATATGACAGATGAAAATTTAAAGGCATTTGAAAACTTTTATGCACCAATACCTACAAGCACATCAACTGATAAAGAGGAACAAAAAAAGGTTTTGGAGCAAGCTCTTGAGGAGAGAGGACTTGAGTTTAAAAATTCCGATTTAAAGTTTATAGGTATGGTTGGGCACAACACTATAGATGAAGCTAATCCGTTTCTATTTCTGGATCATGCAGGAGTGATATACGAAAAAAATGGCTCTGTATATCTTTTGGAAAAATTAGCGTTCCAAGAACCATATCAATGGATAGAATTCCCATCCGAAGAAGAGATACTTAAATATTTTGAAGCTAAATATAATTTAGATACCACAGGCAACATGGCGGAACCTATATATATGATCAATGAAACGCTGTTTTAACACAGTTTGATGTGGTGTAAATCTTAAATTCTTATTTGTACATATGAAGAAAACGGACAAAATCCCGAATTTAATTATGTATAAAAAGAGATAGTACAATGTGCAAATGAAATCACGCCGAAAGGCTTGATTATATATTTTATTTTAAGGAGTATTGCTGTTTGAAGAAAAACAACACCTTGGAGATTGTAGCGTAGCCGGAGGCTGTGTAATACAATTTCCGCACAAGCCTCCCAATACTTATAGTCTAGTTTCAGGAGGATAAAAATAATGAGTAAAGAAGACTTAATCATTCGTTTGGAAAGAAAAGAAGATTACCCTGTGGTAGAAAACTTAATCCGTGAGGCGTTTTGGAATGTGTACCGCCCTGGATGTATGGAGCACTATCTCATAACACAGTTAAGAGAACATTCTGACTTTGTCAAGGAACTTGATTTTGTTATGGAGAGAAATGGTGAAATTATAGGGCAGAATGTGTTTGTAAAAGCAAGCATTAATGGGGATGATGGAAGAAATATTCCCATTCTGACAATGGGACCGATTTGCATTGAACCCGAATTTAAAAGGCAAGGCTATGGCAAAATATTGCTTGACTATTCTTTGGAAAAGGCAGTAGAGCTTGGTTTTGGTGCTGTATGCTTTGAGGGGAATATCCATTTTTACGGTAAAAGCGGTTTTACCTTTGCAAGTGAATTTAATCTTCGGTATCGCGGAGTGCCCGAAGGGGAGGATGCATCCTTTTTCCTTTGTAAGGAATTAATTCCGGGATACTT
>JAZPXS010000111.1:0-30372 GCA_045543775.1 Clostridia bacterium | reverse complement strand
ACAACAAGGTCATAGTCACTGCCGTTTACGGAAATAAGTGTTATATCACCGTAAGGGAAGCTGAATATATCGGTAGTGTATTGCTTGAGTGCCTTGCCGTTGTACACAACCTTGATTTTATTTTTGGAAGCCATTTTAGCGGTCTTTACCTTGCCGTTTGCATCCACATATTCAATTACACTGTTATTGTAGGAAACGAAGTCCCGTGAGGAGAAGGTTATACTTCCGTCATCCAAAGGTTCTATGAATTTAAGGGTATAAATGCCGTTTGAACCCTCAAGGCAATAGGCATCAACTTCTCTTCCTATATAGGAGCGGATATCTGTGCAATCGCCCACATACACCTTAACTCCGTCTATAACTGCCATTTCTTCACCGACAGAGGATGCACCGTACATAGTTGTGATACCGGTATCCTCTACAATACCATACACATTGACAAGTCCCAGTCCTCTTGTGAGGAAAGAGTCCTTGCCCTTTGTGAGGACAACCTCTCCGTCACCGGAAATATAGTCAAGGTCAAACATCTTGACATCGAGGGCATTGTGGAACATTGTGAGACATTCTCTGAGGGTGATAAATTCATTAGCCCCTGCACTTATTCCGGAAAGAAGCTTGAGAGAAGATGCAACGGTCATATATCCGTTGGGATATCCGCCCTTATTCTGGGCAACCTCCTCGTAGCCTAAGATATTTACCATAACCTTTGCAACAGAGGCAGTAGTTATATCGTAGCTTGGTCCGAAGATTTCCGGTGTCATACCGTTCATAAGTCCGTTATCGGACACATATTTTATTGCATCGTACTGGGGAACTGCCTTGTCAACATCCTCAAAAATCTTGGTATCGCCAAGCACAAGAAGCTCATCCTTGGTATCCTCGCCGTAGTTTTCGTTGTACCAGCTATTGTCATCACTGCTGATATTTGCAAAATTAAGAAGACGGTATACAAGGTCTGCAAATTCTGCTCTTGTAATGAGTTTACCCGGCTGATAGCTTTCACGGTCTGTAATATTGAGAGCAAAGGCAAAGGTTTCTGCCGTGTCGAAAGCCTGCTCCTGTGTTTCGGCGGCAACAGGGATGGAAAACACGCCGAGAATCATTGCAAGCGTAAGTATGATAGAAACTATTTTTTTCATTTATTGCCACCTCCTGAAATTATAGCATTATATATTGTTATTGCTCCTGAAATTATCTTGGCTGCCTGAGCTCTGGAGCAAACCTCTGTACCTCTGAAGGTATTGTCGGTAAATCCGTTTATTATGGAATACTCGGAAAGTGCACCGACAGAATTCTTGGCATAAGGAGCAATCTTGTCTGCATCGGCAAAGAAAAGAGTTGCTTCTGCCGAAGTATCCAGCCCCAAAGCTCTTACAAGCATAACGCAGGCATCCTGTCTTGTTACTGCCTTTCCTACGCCAAAGCTTCCGTCACTCATTCCGTTTATTATACCGCTTCCGAGACCTATTTTTACATATGGTGCATACCACGCACTGTTATCCACATCCGTAAAGGCTGCATCTGCACCGGAAGCTGATACCTTGAATGCTGTTACAAGCATCTTTAAGAACTGTTCTCTTGTAACCACGCCATCGGGATCAAAGGATGTATCGTTTACACCGTTTACCACACCAAGCTCTCTTAAGAAATATATATCTCCGCAAGCCCAGTGATTTGACGGAACATCATCAAAAACTGTATCTATATCAATTACTTCTTTTTCTTCATCCTTATCCTTTTTGGGGGATGTGTAGCTTCCTACAAAACCGCCGCCACCGCCGGAGGGACGTGAGCTTCCGGAGGGTTTTATTTCCTCTTCTTCCTCGCTTGCATCCTTAAGAGCTTCTTCAAGTTCTGCAAGAGTATAAAGCGTTCCTGCAACGCTCTCGTTGGCAGAGCTCTTGTCGGCAAGTGCAATATAATCTTCTGTATCAATGCCCACTGCACCGAGGTTTTCCTCCGTAAGAACTGTTTCCACGTAGCCAAAGCCCATAACATCGGGATAAGCCAGTGTATAGAGAAGAATATTTTCTTTTACCTTATCAGCAAAGTCATATGCATTATAAATACCGGAATCGGTAATGGATTTCTGCAGTGCTAGTCTTCCCTCTTTGGAGATTAATGCATCTTCTGCAGCTTCGTCATTTCCAAAAAGCTTCCAGATGGTAACAGCGTCTTTATCCATTTCAGAAAGGTTTAATTCCTGTGCATATTCAAAGCGTCCTTCCTCATCATAGAGGGAAACTGCGTTTTCATTCTTACTGTAAAGAGATACCACTGCACATTTTACAAAGTATTCCTTGAGCTTTGCAGTGTCATATTCTGTTATATCTTCATCCTTACTTGTCTCAGTGAGTACTTTTGCAAGAGAGGAAGCATCTGCAGATGCTGCAAGGCTATCTGAAAGCTCAAGCACCGCAAGATATGTTTCCATTCCGTCGGAAAGCTCAGTTTCTTTCTTTTCTGTAATCTGAGAAGTGATGTTTTCGATATCACCGGACTTATCTACCGTGATTTCAAAAAGTGTATTCATACTTCCGGAGGTTACCATTATATAATATGTAGCTTCGGGAGTTGACATTTCCAGAGAAAGCTCTGCACTCTTTGTATCCTCGGAGGGAGTGAGTGTGATACTGTCGCAAACTGTCATCTTGTCACTGTTTACGGCAGACCAGGTAAATGCCTCGGTATAATCTACCACCTCGCCGTCCTTTTCCACAGATGCAGTAAAGGTAATCTTGTTTGTAAGTCCTACTACTGTGTCACCGTCGGAGATAACCTTTATACTTTTGCCGTCTGCATCGGTTGTATCGCCGTATGCAATGCTTATGGGAAGTGCCTTTTGGAATCCCTCGTATACATCGGACACTGCAAGTACAACATAGTTTCCGGGTGTAACGGCAGCCCCTGCCTTAATTTCGACCTCGCCCTCGTTAGGTTCGGTAATTTCAAAGCCTTCAGCCACATATCCCTCTTCGTCTGTAACATAGTAGGTAAAGCTTTGATCATAATCTGCACTCTGACCTGCTCTGTCTACTACAGAAGCAGTACCTGTAAGGGTTTCACCTACGCAGGCATCGGATGAAGATAGCTCAAAAGTCATATCATATGCTGAAAGAGAACCAAGATACAAGCTATCCATATCTATCTCCACGGCAGCACCGGGACGGAATTCATATTCTGTTTTTCCCTTGTAGGAATCATGAGTACAGCCTGCGCCAAGTCCGAGTATTGCACAGGTGTTGGCAGTGCCGTTATATGGGATTTCGATTTCCTGTACCACTGTCTGCCACTCGGTGGAGGTGATGTCACAAGCATACACGGTCTGTGCTTTCCATCCCCATCCGGCATCCTTACCACCCATTGCGGCATCAGCTATACCAAATACAAGGTTTGGTACTACATCACTTTCATTTACTTTTCTTACCTTTATAACAAACACATACTTATCACCTTTGGTGATAGGTTTGTTGTTTAAATCATACTGAAGACCACCCTGAGGTCTTGTAACTGCCGATGGAACAGTAGCACGAGTATCCTTGGTATAGAACTCAAAAATATTATCCTCAAGTTCATTGATTTCCACACCGTAATCATAGTTTGTTCCGTTGTAGGAAGTTATTTTCGTAATTTTTCCGTCAAGATATGTACCGTTTTGCACAGGCACATAGTCTGTGATATCCATAGCATCTGCCGATACATTTATTGCAGGGACAACAAGCATAGTCGCAATCATACATATACTTATTGCAAATGCCGTAATTTTTCTTAACAATTAAATCTCCCCTTTCATTCAACGCTGAAGCTTCCCGATGCGTAGTCGCTAAGCCATGTGGAAGCCTGATTTTTGGAGGTGTTTATTGCATATACTCTCCAGTAATATGTACCGTTTTTATAAATTTTTGCCTTGTCGGCATCTATATGGTTATATCTTGATTTTTCCGAGAAGACTATATCCTCAAAATCCTCATCTGCTGCAATCTCCACAAGATACTCATTGGCACCGAATGCCTCCTGCCACATAAGCATAAGTCCATCCTTGGAAACAGATGCACCCTTTGCGGGATAGAGCAAGCGATATGGAGATGTTATCTTATTAAAGCTTACTCCGTTTTCCTTAAGACCTATTGATGACATCTCAAAATTGGAGTCATTCAACAGTCCGGGAAGCCTATTTGCAAGATAATATCCGCTTTTTAATCTGTAATCGTGATTTCTTGCATCAACAAATTCTGTTGTTGCCGCAACCTGAACATTGTCAACGGTTTTGCCCTCTGTATCGGACCAGGTTGCCATCGTGTTCTCCTGATTGGAAACTTTTCCAAGTGCTTTACCAACAAGGAGATTTCCGCTGTGAACGCTCATTGTTTTTGCATTAAAAGGTTCTTCTGCTTCTGCCCACTCGAAGAGCTTGGGGAAGGTCTCACGGTATTTTGCCATGGACTCTGCAGGAATTGTGTTTATATATTCCTCAAGTGTCAATGGCTCAATGCCATTTGCTTCTCTTCTTCTGTTTATGCTGTAGTCTACCGCATAATTATATCTGGGGTTTGCAATGGAGCTGTATGCATCATAGAATGCCCAGGGGCGTTTGCAGTTTACGATAGTATTATCTTTAAACTCTATACAGCCTGCCCAGTTGGAGTTGTAGCCAACACCTGCGTTTACTATGATGTTATTGTGAATGAAGTTACCCTGCTGACCTTCATCCTGATATATACCTGCCGCACCTGATACAACAAGGGGATTTGCAGGGAGAATATCGTGAATGTAGTTCTCTTTGATTTCGGTACCTCTGTAAAGGATGGAGCCACCCTGATAGATTGCACCAAAATCTCCGGTATCTCTCATTACATCGTAGAGTTCATTCTTTTCTATTGTGTGCAGACTGCCGTTTAGCATTATGGCATTCTGTCTTGAGTGAGTTACCACATTGTTGCGGAAAGTGTTTCCGCAACCGTTAATTCTTACGGCACTGCCTGCGGCATAACGCTTGTTGGTAGCCGTAAAAAGATTATCTTCTATTATATTGTTGGATTTTGTGAGGGTATCAATGTTGCCGCCCTGAATATTCATGGCAGACTTACCTATTGAGGAGAATACACAGCCTCTTATATCCATATTGTAACTGGAATCGTTACGCATCAGTGCAGATTCGTTGGTGGTAAGCCGATAGGCAATACTGTGGTCGGGATAGGGATCAAAACCTGTCTTGACATTGCCGCCCTCCTGCCAGTAGGAAAGCACACTTGTGTTAACCAGTGCAGTTGCCGCAATATTGGTAAATGTGCAGTCGATAACATCAACATTGTCTATTTCGGCAAGAGTAACACCGTTTTGTCTGGACTGAGAAAATTCAAGCCCTTTGAACGTAATGTTTTTTGCTCCTGTTACATTAACCATAGAAGTTGAGGGATTTGTACTGCTTTTGCCGAACACAGAAAGCTCAACCGTGGATTTGGAAAGACTGTAGGGAGGATAGAGGTAGAGCTTCATATTGTCCCTGTCTATGGCAAACTCACCTGGAACATCTATCTCCTCAAGAAGATTGAAGGCTTTCCATTTCTGGGATTTGGGAGTTATCTCATCTCTTACAAACTGCATAAGCATAAGGTTTTCTGCAACTGTGATGGTATCTGCCTCGGTATCTATTCTGTCTACACCTATTGTAATGTACTGAAAATCATACTGAGGGGATGCACCTATCCACCAGTTTTGGGCATTTAGCCATCTTTCGGGCTCATCTGACGTATAGTGAAATATTCTGCCCTCTTCGCCCTCGGGAACAACCTTGGGAATAACATCCCACTGAGCATATTTCTGACCGTTTGGCCAGGTGGAAATATCAAGCTCCGCACCGTCTACAAAAAGGGTGTTGTATTCACCATAGTCTGTCAGTCTGTCCTCAAAACCTGTTTTGGCTTTGGATGTATCGCAGATATCCGTCTTGGCAAGACCTGCTGCGGCAAGGTCGAATACCAGAATCTTTCCCGTAGCATCGGGGTGCACTCTTGTATCCACAAGTGTGTACGCTCTGGAAGCATCCAGAAGCACGGAGCCTTTGAACACGGGTTTTTCTCCCTCGTAGGCTCTGTACACTATGGGACTTCCATCCAATCCGGAATCCTCTGCAGTAAAGTTAACCGCTGTTGCGATTCTGTAATCACCGCCGCGGAAAATCACTTCATTAATCTGCTGTCCCGCTTCTTTTAGTTCTCTGACTTTGAGTCTGGCACCGTCCATTGTTGCAAGGGGAGCATCTATTGTACCCAAGGCGGAATCGTCTCCGCCCGGTGCTACATAAAGAACACCCTCCTCTGCATAGGAACAAAGGGGCACAGCACACAAAAAAAGCGAAGCTATAATAAGTGCTGCTGTAAATCTCTTTAATAACATATTTTTCCTCATTTCGTCGCACAAGGCGAAATAGATTTCACTCCCGGGGCAAAGACATAAGTCCTTGCCCCGATGAAATAATTAATAGTCAAGGTTGTTTGCTTTCCAGAATTCTCTTACCTGCTTTTCTATTTCCTTAAATAATTTGTCGTAGCCTGCATCCTGGAGGGCTTTCTTTTTGCGTGCCTTGTAGTCTGCATACTCACTTTCGGGTACAGTTACAAAGTCATAATATTCTGCAAATACGGAAGCTATCTGTGCAAGCTCGTTCTTTACAGGATCGGTATTGAATACAAAACCTGTTGTGGGCAGAGCAATAGCCTCGTCGTTTGCTTTCTGTGTCTGTTCCCAGATATCGTCGGGCATACCCTCGGAAATATGAGCATTGAACTGGTTACCGAATTTCCAGTCTCCCTGAGGAACATAGCCGGAATTTTCCACCTGAACAAGCTTGCCCTCGTCGTTGAAGTTGTAGTGTGTACCTTCAATACCGTAGCAAATGAGGTTATATGCTTCCTTGTTTGTATAGAAGAACTCAATAACCTTCATAGCTTCTTCGGGGTGCTTACTGTTGGCACCTACGGCTGTCATTGTAGCTGTGGGGGGATTCTTTGTTGCTACACCGATGGGAACATATACATAGGGAACACCTGTCTGCATAGCTTCGATACCGGGCTTCCATGTGTCAATCTTTACTGCATATTTACCCTGCTTAACATCTGCACTGCCTGCACCGCCGTCACCGCCGGCACTTGCATAGTCACTGCGGATAAAGCCCTTCTTAAACCATTCTCTCACAATATTTTCTGCTTCAATAACCTCAGGCTGTTCAAGTGTGTTTACAAATTCCATTGTGGAAAGTCTTATACCGATACCGGTATTATTTACAGGAGCATTGAAAAGTCCTGTTGTAAAGGGAGCACTTGCATATCCGCTGTTGTAGGGATAGAGGTCGGGTTCGTTATCTCTTACAAGCTCAAGGAAAGGTTCAATGTCTTCCATCTTCTTTACTTTGGAAACATCAAATTTATCTGCATACTTTTCTACAAGGTCTTTTCTGAAGCTTATGCAATACTGCATTATCATCATCTGGTTGTTAGGTACAGCATAGAGTCTGCCGTCAACCTCGGAGCCTTTCCAGATATCGTCGGAAAGCTGACCTCTGAGATTGTCACTTATCATATCTGTTATGTCATAGAGACCGCCGTCTCTTGCTGCTGCGTTGTAGTTGTTGAGCCAGCTGGATGTGAAGCAAAGGTCATAGGGTGTACCGGATGCCATATTCATCTTCATCTTTTCAGCATAAGCACTCTGTGCAATAAACTGAAGATCAAGTTTAACACCTAATTCGGGTTCCATAATCTTGTTGATTTCATCGAGTACCAGTTTGGTATCCTTCTGCGCATCACCGGGGACAAGCCAGGTAATAACGATACCGTCTTCGCTCTTTTCGCCTCCGCAGGAAACGAGAGAAAGCATCATAACTGCCAATAAGAGTACTGCAATAATTTTTTTCATAATCTTTTCTCCTTTTATATAAATTTTTTGATTTATTAACCCTTAACAGATCCTACCGTAAGTCCTTTTGTAAAGTACTTCTGGAAGAAAGGAAATACCAGAAGTGCAGGACCTGCAACAATGATTGCCATAGCCATACGGACTGTTTCCGATGGGATATCCTCCATATTGAGCATCATACCCGCCATTTCGTTACTCTGGAGAAGGCTGATATTCTGCATTATATCCTGCAAAAGGAACTGGAGACTGTACAAATCGGGATTATTTATGTAGAGCATACTTGTGTTCCAGTCATTCCACTTACTTAAAAACATAAACAGTGCAACCGTTGCAAGAACCGGCTTTGACAGAGGAAGCACAAACCGGAAGAAGGAAACAAACTGATTTCCGCCGTCAATCTTTACGGCATCAAGCATTTCCTCGGGAACATCGGAGAAGAAAGTTCTCATCATAAATACATACCAGGGACTTATGAGACTAGGGAAAATGTAAACCCAGATTGTGTCTCCAAGGTGGAGATACTTGGTGATGAGTATGTATGTAGGAACAAGACCGCCGTGGAAAAGCATTGTGAAATAAAGAAAGAAGTTAAGCTGCTTTCTCACACGGAAACGTCTGTTTGACAAAGGATATGCAATCATCGCCATAAGCAGAACGCTGAGCCCCATGGAAATAAATGAGAAAATTGCGGTAACCTTGTATGCGTTTACAACCCTCATTGGATTTTTGAACACATATTCATATGCGGTAGTGTCTATTGCCTTTGGAATGAGAAGATATCCGTATTTTGATACATCTGCCTCACTGGATAGCGAAACTGCAACAACCATAAGAAGCGGATATATTATGAGAGCACACATAAACGCAAAGATGATGTTTAATACTATCTGTTTATCTTTTATAAATTTCAATATATCCACCTCCTTTAGAACAATGCTTTTTCGTCATCTATCTTGGTAACAACCCAGTTTGTAAATACAACCAGTACAAAGCCCACAATGGACTGAAGAAGACCGGTAGCTGAGGATGTACCCATATCGCCCGATACTCTCATAGCACGGAAGATGTAGGTATCGATAACATCGGTGGTGCTGTAGAGTGCACCAAGGTTTCGGGGTACCTGATAGAACAGACCAAAGTCCGCTCTGAATATACCGCCCACCTTGATTACAAGCTGAATACATAGTATGCCTGCAAGACAGGGAAGCATAATGTGACGGTTTACCTGTAATTTGTTTGCACCGTCTACCTGTGCCGCCTCGATGAGAGAAGAATCTATACCCATAAGTGCCGCATAGTAGATAAGTGAGTCCATTCCGATATACTTCCATATGTATGCAATGGTGAGTATTCCGGGCCACATCTCAGGTTTGCCGTACCAGTCAACGGGAGTGAGCCCAACAGCTTCCAGAAGCTGATTGAGTGTTCCGTTTGTGGGATGCAAAATAGCATATGCCATATAGGATACAACAACCCATGAAAGGAAGTGGGGAGTTATCATTATTGTCTGATATATCTTTGTTGCCGTTCTGCTTCGGAACTGGAACAGAAGAAGTGCCACAATAACCGAACAGCAGGTACCGCATCCTATCATAAGCAGATTCATAAAAATGGTGTTCTTTGCTATTCTTGCAAAGGTGGGTGTTGTGAGCATAAACTCAAAGTTCTTAAGTCCTATCCAGGGTGAGCCGAATATACCGTCACGGTAGTTGTAGTCTTTAAACGCTATTATGATACCGCCCATAGGCACATAACAGAACAACACTACAAGAAGCGTGGGGATAATCGCAAGAAGCCAGAGCTGGAAGTTATCCAGATCAAACTTTCTCTTGCGGATTGTCATCGGCTTTTCGCTGACGGACGCTTTTTGTGATTTCATTTTCTTACCTCCAAATTTATTAATCTACTCTGCAGGGCAGTGTGAGTTCGCCGTAGGTTTTGCCAAAGGGCATACGGTAGTCGCCTCTGTGTTCCTCTCTGGCTTCCTTTGTTCTGAAGTCGGGGACATCGTACTGCTTGCTGTCGTTTAATACGCTGTACCAGGAGAGAATTCCCACTGCAGATACCATTACGGAACGGTATACATCAAAGTATGGCTCGATTTCTCCTCTTAAATAGCGGAGAAAGTTCAGTACAACAAAGAAGTCAATACCGCCGTGACCGATAGAAACAAGCTTCTTTCTGTAATCGGCTTTTTGCTCATCGGTAACACCTTCGCCCCACTCCCAGTCGGGATAGGAAATTCCCGTCTGCTGAACACTGTGTCCCATGGAACGGAGAGGCTCAAAGTGATAGTCATAACGCTCGGATTCATAGGTACCCTTCTGACAGGCAACTCTGTACCACTTACTGTCTGTACCTGTTCCTGCACATCCGGTTGTGTTGAACACTGCACCGTTATCCATCTCTGTGAGAGTAAAGGTTTTGGGTGTGTTGTTAAGCCTTCCCTCACGTTCAAGAACAACGGCCTTACAGAGAACCTTTTTGGGTTCTGTCTTTGTTATGTACATAAGAGGCGCAAGGGTGTGCATATTGTAATAACAGCTTGGGAGAGTATTTCTCCAATGAAGATTGTTTTTGTCAGGCTCCTTTGGTATTGCATCGGGATGAGGAGTGTGTATGTACTCGGCTTCTGCATATACCACAGGTCCGTATTCATTTGTTTTTAACTTCTCCATAATTCCGGTAAGCGGCTGGAAGTACAGGCAGTTTGCGGCAAGCATATATCTGCCGTTATATTTTTCGTAAGCTTCAACAAGGTCTACACATTCTCCAAGGCTGGGTGCCGCGGTTGTCTCGGAAAGAACTGCAACCCCTGCTTCCATAGCCTTTATCGCATACTTTGCGTGCTCGTGGAAGTAGTTGGAAAGCAGAACTCCGTCAAGACCGGAATGTATAAATTCATCAAAATCCTTATATATCTTTGTGTTATCCGAAAGAAGCTCTTTTACTTTTTCTATTGTTGAGTCGTTAGTTTCGCAAATTGCGGTAAGTTCCATTTCGTCAGAGAGAACTGCGGCAGCTCTCAGCATAAAGTTACCTCTGTCTACTCCCATTACACCTATTCTTAATTTTTTGCTCATATATAAACCTCCTTGAATATATGCAAAAATAAAAATGCACATTACTCTATATACTACAATTTTATCAAAAAATTGTACGGAAGTAATGCGCATTATTACGATTATATTCTACATTTCAACGATTTTTACAGGTACAACCCATCCGAATTCATCAGGAATTGTGTCGTATTTTCCAAGGGTTACAGCAGGCATAATATCTACCCCCGACGGACGGTGGTGGGTACACCACTTATCCTTTTCGTTTACCATAAATCTCATTTTCATCGGACGGATTCTGTCCAGCCCGATTTCTTCAATATCGAGGGTAATCCTGAGATGAAACTCTGTGTCGGAAAGAATTTCCGTATTGCGGTATTTATAAAGCTCCTCCTCTGCTCTCTCCCTAAGCATCTGATTGAACATATATTCCGTTGATGAAAAATATGCAAAGCCGTTTTTGTTAAACCGCATATTTACATTGGGTTTTGTGAGACGGTATTCCGGAGAAACAAGAAAGAGTGCATCATCCTGCTCACTCCATAGCTCAAGGATCAGCTTCCTTTCGCCGTATGCCATACGGAATTTATGCTTTCCCGAATCGCCTATGTTTTCCCATGGGGCATTTTCTATGCCCTGTGGCATATGGTAAACTTTGAGGTTATCGTTATCCTCTATGCCCTCATAGTACTCCAAAGGTACCCTGCCCTCTTCAATTCTCTTTTTGACCTCAGAAAATTCCGTGCTGAGAAGCTCCTCTAACTGTCTTATTCTGTCCTCTATCTTCTCCGGAAAAAACTTGTAACCCTCTGCCTCGGAATGGAAACCAAGACTTGCACAGCTTTTGCACACGGGAATCATATCCATACTGTTTTGGATTTCTTTTTTTACGATATTTTTCATCTGACTAAGCAGATCTTTACTGTCTCCTGCTTGTCTGCCAAGCATATCACGGAGAATGTAAAACTCAAGAATATTGGTTCCCCCGTCAAAGAGTATGTCTATTGCCTTTGCAACCGCCATATGCTCTGTCTCCTCCGGATGGCAGGCATCGACTCCCGACAGGATCTCCATACCCTGATGCCACTTGCGTCTCATTTCGTCACATAGCGTATATGCCTCCTCAAGGGTATGTCCCGAAAGAAGCGAATCACATATTCTGTCGCCATCTGTTGGATCCACAAGTTGCCAGGAACGGGGCGGCTCAAAGTTTTTGGGAAGAAGTGAGAGCTTCCACACAACGCTGTCGTGCATGGGACCGTAGTAGCTGAACATAATGTTCATAGGATAGTTTTTGTAGCCTGCTTCAAAAAGCTCCCATGCTTTCTTTACAATTTTTGCCTTTGTTCTGCCAAAGTAAATGGCGGCAAGATTTTCAAGGAATTTGTCCTTATCTTCAAAATCCTGTGTAAAGGACAGCTCCCCTGCGGCTTTGCTCATTATTGACGGATAGTTGCCAAAGTACCAGCACTGCATAACTCCTTTTACATCATATTCATACGCACCCTTGTACTTATCAAAAATAATTCCCGGCACGGGAACATAGGGCACGGTTGCAATTTCGTGAGAACAGCACACCTGCATTTTTGCATACATTGTTCTGCCCTTTTCTTTTGCCCTCTCTGCAGTATCCGTAAAAAGCTCCGAGGGACCGGGATAAGAAAGCCAGTAGTCTGTAGTAAGGCGTCTTTTTCCAAGCTGCTTCTCAAAGCCCATATCATCAAAATTCTGCATAAGAATTACATCCTCGGGAGAAAAATCCACATAATCTCTTATATCCTCTTTTTCCCAAAGTCTGTGGCCGTAGGTCCAGCTTATTGTTTCAAAATCAGTTCTTACTTCCCTTGCTCCGCTTCGGAGAGCTTCCAGAGTATCGGCAAGAATCTGTCCGGGCTTTTTGTCCCTGCATCTGGGACAGGTGCACACAGATTTTGGCTCGCTGTAGTCGCTGTTTCCCTTGATTGCCCAACTGCAGGAGGTTGGTCTCTCACCGTATGTAATGCTTATAAATCCCCTTAGCTCAGGTGCAAGCTCCAATAGCTTCCTGCCTGCCTCATAACAGTATTTCTTACCCTTTTCGGAGCTGCAACAGAAATATCTTCCGCCGTTGTAGGTAACATCCCCTGCCATATCAGGATGATTTTCCCCTATGCCCGGCTCCAGTGCAAAAGGCTCTATGGCAAAAACATACACACCTATGCCGTAGGCTTTGCACTTCTTTATTACACGGTTCAATTTTTCTATTCTCTTCTCATAGCCTTTGCCGTATTCCTCAATATAGGAAGAGGGCAATATGTCCGAAAATCTTGTATATATCCACACACCGTTGGCACCGTCGTGCATAAGGCGGTTAAGATATTCCTCGGGATAATAGTCCACATCATCGGTAAGCTCATCACCAAACTTTGGCGGACGGTTGATGGGACTGAAAAAGCAACGGGTTATTCTTGACTTTACCGAGGGTTTCCGGCTTGTTATTCCTGCCCTTAGAAATGCTCCCTCACTTCTTCTCAGTTCATCCTCAAGGTATATAATACCCCGTCTTATCCCCTCGGTATCATTTGCACAGAGGAGGATTTTGTCTTTGGAAACTTCCAGCCTGTATGCTTCAAAACATTCTGTTGGTTCTTTTCTGAGCATAATGGGAAATCTGTCCCCTCCTATGCCGTACACCTTTAAAAAAAGGTCGAAATCTTTGTAAACAGTTTCCAGTAAATTATCGTCATCAGATGGAAATTTTTCGGCAATATAAAGTCCGCTTACATTAGTTTCCCCCTGTTCTGCCTGCCTTTTGCCGTAGTAGTCGGGTGCCTTGGTATGGAGAGGTTTTTTTAATTCCTCAACAAAATTCATAGGCGGTTGATTGTAAAAATATGGGTCTGTAAATAGGGTTCTTTTCATTGATATCACTTTCCTCTCGCTATGCACTTGACAAAGCTGTATTTTCATCGTAAAATCAAAATCAAATAATAAAAAAGGTGCTTATGTATGAAAAAAAACGGTCAAAAACATTTTTTTGAAAAATTTAACTGGAGTAACATCTTCATCTTAAATCTCAAGCGTTCTGCAACTTTCATAGCTATTCCCATTATCCTTATAAATATTTTTGCAATGGTTTACTACTACAAAAATATATCTCTGGAGTACTCCGCATCATCAAAACAAATACTTTCCTCTGTGGAAAATATCATTGCAGGTACCAAGTCCGATTGCGAGGATATATTCAATATGATTTCCTCAGACCTTAGTCTGAATGTACTTATGCAGGCGGAAAAAATTGAGGAATTTTCGGGTGCACGCTCCGAGCCGATAACAAAGCTAAGAAACATTTTGCAGACACAGGCATTTTATTCCGATTACATAAGCTCAATTGATATATACAGTATCAAATCTCAGTATGTGCTTTCCTCATTAAACAGCGGAAAGATAAATTTTATAAAGCACAAGCCCTGGTACGGTGTAGAGTCCGACGAGCTTTTTTATATGGTAAATGACGGTGATTCCTTTTGTATATGCTACAATGTTGTAAACAAAATGAAAAAAACGGGACTAATCATATTCCATATAGACACTGCACCGCTTGAGGCAGTCTTTATGAATGTTCCTGACAAGAAATGCAATCTCAGTCTGTATGATAAAAACAACCGTATGTTTTTTGATTCCGGAAAATCCGATGCAAAAAATGCCTTATCCAAACTGCCGGATTCAGATTATGAGCTGAGACACAAAAACAAATTTACGCAAGTTTTCTCCGCCGGCGAAGATATTTCTGTAAGTCTGGTGGTAGAACATTCCCATCCTGTTTTTACACAGCTTGTGCTTATGGCGGTAATAACCGTAATGATTCTGTTTGTTCTCTCTCTTATTTTTGCATATATCCTCTCAAAACAGCTCTACCGCTCAATTCAGGAAATTGCCGTTACCATAAACGATATAAGCGATGACAGTGCCCCCGAAAGAACAAAGGACGAAATTGCATACATAAACCACAATATCCTCAGTATGAAAAGTAAAAATCAGATGCTTGAGCAGGAGCTTGTAAAAAGCTTTGTGGAGCTCAAAAAAATGCAGACAAAAACTCTGCAGATGCAGTTTACTCCCCATTTTCTGTTTAATGCATTAAATACCTTAAATGCATCCATTATGCTTAAGCTGGGAGTAAACACACCGGAGAGCAACAGTATTGAAACCATTGCCGAAATGCTGACCGCATCCCTGGATGTGAATAACTATATGGTTACTGTAAGCGAGGAAATTGAGCACTGCAAAAAGTATGTGAAAATTCAGTCCCTCATATCAAACAACAACTTTGACATACTGTGGAATGTGGAAGATGATACAAGAAATCTTATGACCGTCAAATTCTCGCTCCAGCCGATTATAGAAAATGCATTCAAGCACGGAATACGCCATCTGCACAACAAATCCAAGGGATTTTTGTCCGTGAGTGCATTCCGCGTGGGACAAAACCTTGTGTTCGAAATTGAAAACAACGGCCCCACTCCTGATGCCGAAACTATTGAAAAGCTCAATACTATGCTTGCAAACTCACAAAATCCGGGCAAAAACCACGTGGGACTGTTTAATGTGAATAAGAGAATCCACCTTGTTTTTGGTGAGGAGTACGGTTGCTCCATAGAAGTAAAGAATTCCCTCACTTTGGTAAGGGTAACAATTCCCGTGACAACAGATGCGGATATTTCAAATATTTAAATAATATACAAAAGGACTGTAAAACAAAGTATTCTGTGCTTTATTTTACAGTCCTCATTTTTGACTTTGTTCCTTGTATTCCATAGGTGTGAGACCATAGTGCTTTTTAAACTTTTTATAAAAATATCCAAGGTGGTTGTAGCCTACCATATTGCATACATCCAGAACCGACAGTTTTTCGTTGGTTGTGATGAGGTTTGCTGCCGCTTCCATCCTCAGTGCCGATAGATAGTCAATAAACTTATCCCCGGTTTTCATTTTGAAATACGAGCTGAAATAGTTGGGGGACATAAAGACCTCCCGTGCCACATCGTTTAGCACAATATTTTCCGAAAGGTGAGCCTTCATATAGGAAATCGCCGTTTCTATAATATCGCTTCCTGACTCCTTGTCCATAGCATCACGAAGCTCTTCGTCAACAGTTTTTGCACTTACGAGCTCTAATACAGAATTGTAGCTTTTGCAGGATTTTATCTCTATATCCGTACCGAATGTCATTTTGAATCTTGAGGATATATCCTGTGCAAAATCGTTTGCTGTATCATCAACCTCAGCTCTGTCCTGAATAACAATCCAGGTTACATTGGTGTAGGAATGGACCACAAAAGAGAAGTAACCGTCTTCTGTGGAAAAAGGATAAAGATTTCCGATGGCATTGTAAACCTGCATTGAGGAATACTTGGATGTATTTTTGATAAACTCGTGAAAATCCTGTATCTGAAATACAAAAAATGTACACTTTGCCCTTTCGGGTGCTATATTAATACCAATCTGGCTGAAATTATTTTCTACTTCTGATACATCTTCGATATTACCGCACAGAAGCTCGAAGAAAAACTGCATTCTGGAATACATATGGTCAAAGCCGGAAAACTCCGTGCTGTTGTCCTCTACTTCTTCCACAATTTTCCCAAGAGTGCTTATTATAGTATCGTACTTGAGAGGTTTTGTGATATAATCCACTACGTTTTTGTAGCGTAGTGCCTTTCGGGCATACTCAAAATCTCTGTAAGCACTGACAAGAATCACCTTGATGAGAGGCTGTTCCCTGGAGCAAATATCCACAATCCCCAGTCCGTCAATTCCCGGCATATAGATATCTGTAATAATAACATCAACAGGGTTATTCCTTACATATTCCAGAGCATCGATGCTTGAGGAAAAAACCTTTGCCTCCTCATAGCCGCACTCTTTCCAGGGGATAATCTTTTGCCACGCAAACAGACTGGTTTCGTCATCATCAATAAAGACAACCTTTAGCACAGCCACATTCCCCCTCTCGTGATTATAAATTTATTGTACCAAAAAAGTTTACCCCTGTAAAGACACATTATTCCAAAATTCATTGACACATTATTACGAAATAACACAAATCGGGGATGTACAAAACTCCTTTTGAAAGTGTCGGCAAACGCCAAAAATAACTTATAGGTCAGAAAAAACGGGGGTGTAAATTATAAAATTTACACCCCCGAGGGATAGCGAAATAAGATGCAGAATAAGATTTATTTTACATCTCCGCCAAAAATTCAAATGTTCAATTCTTCATATGCTGCTTCTGCCGCCGCCAGCTCTGCTCTTTTTTTGCTGTGGCCCTTGGCAGACGGAAAACGCTTTCCGTCGATAACGGCACAAACCTCATAGCACTTATCGTGCTCGGGACCCGTCTCGGACACTATCTCATAGGTAAGAGACAACCCCTTCGACTGAGTATATTCCTGCAATGAAGATTTGTAGTTATTAACAAAATTATTCTTTTTGGAAAATCTCGTTATATCATCAATAAGGTTGTCAAGAACAAGCCTTTTTGCTTCGTCATAGCCGCCGTCCAGATAAACCGCGGCAATTACAGCCTCCATAGCATCGGAAAGGGTGGACGGTCTTTTTCTTCCGCCGCTCTTTTCCTCTCCGTGTCCCAGTATGAGAAAATCTCCAATTCCAAGCCTTTGTGCCATACGGGCAAGGGAGCCCTCACACACAACGCTTGCACGAAGCTCGGTAAGTTTGCCCTCGGGAAAATCCTTAAGACTTGCGAATATATATTCGCTGACCACCATAGAAAGCACCGAATCTCCAAAAAACTCCAGACGTTGATTGGAATATATCCTCTCTACATTCCTCTCATTAAGGTACGAGGGATGCAAAAGTGCATTCCTTAGTAAGTCACCATTTTTAAATGTATATCCGAGATTACTTTCCAGTATCTTGATATCAGGCATAAAAAACCTCTTTATTACATATTACCGTGTGTCTTGATGTAGTCAGCAGCAGCACCTACTGTTGTGAGTGTTTCCACTTCTTCCTCGGGAATTTCGATACCGAATTCGTCCTCCATTGTCATAATAAGCTCAACAATGTCAAGAGAATCTGCACCGAGATCATCTATAAAGGAAGCATCAGGTGTAATTTCACTTTCTTCTATACCAAGCTGATCTACAAGAATTTCTTTAATTTTATTAAATACCATTTTGTCACCTCCAAGTATTATTTCCATATGTTAGTATATATTGTAAAAGGCAAAAAAGCAAGAGTTTTTTTCTTACTGTACCTTTACCCTGCTCCAAAGGTCTGTGTGTTTCTTTGCAAGCTCCTCGTCATAATCAAAGATTTCCATGTTTTCAAGCTTTGTTATGTCGGGATAGCGAAGTTCATTATTTTTTACATCATCGGCAAGAAGCTCTCTGCCCGCCTTGTTTGCTGTGGAATAGCCTATGTATTCGGCATTCATCTTTGCAATCTCGGGACGGCACATAAAGTCTATAAAGAGTTCTGCCTCCTTCTGATGTTTGCTGGTGTTGGGAATTACCATACTGTCAAACCAGAGGTTTGAGCCCTCCTCGGGTACGGAATATGCCAGAGAATCATTTAAGTCCATGCAGTAGAATGCATCACCAGACCAGGCTATTGTCATTGCACCTTCGCCTGCTATCATCTTATCCTTTACCTCGTCACCGCAATAGGCCTTGACAAGCGGCTTTTGCTCCATAAGTTTTTCTTCTGCTTCCTTAAGCTCAGAATCGTCCTTGCTGTTCATAGAGTAGCCAAGGCTTTTTAATGTTATGGATATCATATCTCTTTCGGAGTCAAGCATAAAGATTTCGCCCTTGTACTTTTCGTCATACATAGCTGCCCAGCTCTTTACGTCTTCCTCGTCAACCATATCCTTATTATAGAGTATGCCCATTGTTCCCCACATATACGGAACAGAATACTCTCCTGTTGCATCGTAATCAAGTTTTTTGTATTCATCGCCAACATTCTTGTAGTTGGGGATATTGTCAAAGTTAATCTTATTGAGCATTCCCTCTGCTATCATACGCTCTACCATATAGTCCGAGGGGAACACTACATCGTAGTTTGTTCTTGCACTCTTAACCTTTGCGTGCATTTCCTCATTTGTATAATAGGTTTCGTAATTTACCTTGATGTCGGGATATTCCTCCTCAAAAAGGTCAATTACCTCTTCGTCTATATAGTCACCTACATTGTAAACATAAATGGTGGTCTTCTTTTCGCATCCTGCAAAAAGTGATGCCGCAACGAATACACACACAAGTAATGCTATGATTTTTTTCATATTTCTATTCCTCCGTCAGCTCATAAGTACATTTGAATCCTTGTCTCTGGATGTTCTCTTGTTTATGATAAAAAGCAAAAGCATTATCACAACAAACATAACCGTAGACAGTGCATTAATCTTTGGATTGAGTCTCTTTGCCGTGGTATAAACATAGATAGAAAGGTTGCTTACACCGTTGCCCGTTGTAAAGAAGCTGATTACAAAATCATCTATGGAAAGAGTAAATGCCATAAGAAGTCCGTTTATTATTCCCGGCATAATCTCGGGAAGTACAACCTTTTTGAAAGCATACCAGGGCTTTGCACCAAGGTCTACTGCCGCCTCATAGAGGTTATTGTCAAGCTGCATAAGCTTTGGTGTGACAGACAATATCACATACGGAATGTTAAATGTAATATGTGCCAAAAGCATTGTGAGTATTCCGCTTGGAATGTTGAGTGCAATAAAGAGCATCATCATAGAAACACCAATAACGAGCTCGCTGGATACCATAGGAATATTGGTAACCGCATTTATCACATTGCGAAGCTTCTTTCTGCGGAAGCCGTGAATACCAATAGCGGCACTGGTTCCTATTACACAGGCGATAATCGCAGAGAGAACACCTACAATAAGCGTGGTGGAAAGAGCCGACATAAGAGCCGAATCGGACAGCATCTCCGCATACCATTTAAAGGAAAAACCGCCCCATACACCACGGGATTTTGCTTTGTTAAAAGAAAACACCATAAGGATAACTATGGGAATATATAAGAACATAAACATAGCATAAAGGTATATGCTCTCCAGTATTTTTCTCAGCCTTTTTTTCAACTTATATTCTCACCCCTCAAGCAGATAAAAATTAAAACATAGCCATCTGCTTATTTCCCTTGTTGAAAAGATTCATAATCTTCATGGAAATAAACATAAGTATCATCATAACTATTGCCATAGCCGAGCCATAGCTCCAGTCGCTTGCACCCAAAAACTGTCTTTCTATAAGATTACCTACAAGCATTGTGTGACCGCCGCCGAAAATATTGGATATATAGAATGTAGTAATGGACGGCAGGAAAACCATATTGATGCCCGAAACAACACCGGGCAGGCTCATAGGCAGTGTCACCTTGAAAAACACCCTCAGAGGGCTTGCACCCAAATCTTCCGCAGCTTCCTTGATGCTGCTATCTATCTTGACCAGCACCGAGTATATGGGTAGAATCATAAACGGAATAAAATCATACACCATACCCAAAATGACTGCGGTAGTTGTATAGAGAATACTCACCTTGGGAAGTCCCAAAAAGCCAAGAAATGTATTGAGAAGTCCGTTATCTTCAAGTATTGTAAGCCATGAGTAGGTACGAAGCATCATATTCATCCACATAGGCATTACAAAAAGCATAAACATAGTACTGGACTTCTTGCCCTTGGCGGCTCTCTCCTTTTCTCTTGAAGCGAGAATGTAGGATACGGGATAGCCAAGTCCCAGGCAGAATATTGTACTCAAAAGTGCAATATACAATGAATATCCAAAGGTTTTGAGATACATTGTATCGCTGAAAAGCTTTATATAATTCTGAAAGCTGAAGCCTGCCTCACCGCCGGAGGTGAAAACATTGATACTGTACAGAAAAATTATGGCGATAGGTACAAGCACAAAAATGAGCATCCACACAAGATGAGGATAGGACAAAGATTTTTTATACATTATCCCACCTCCGTCAGACTGACTTTTTCATTACATGGATATCAAAGGGCTTTACAAGTATACCCACCTTTGTATCTATATCAAAAAGCGTAGTATCGTGAACCAGCCACTTTGCACCGGACTCGGTGACAACACACATTTCGTAGTGGACTCCTTTGAATATGGCAGACTCCACAGTTCCGCGGATTTTGCCCTTGTCAGGTTCTACCAGATATATATCCTCGGGACGCACAACAACATCCACAATCTCATCGGTATCAAAGCCTGTGTCTGCACATTCAAATTCCTCTCCCTCTATTTCAACAAGGAGGTCTTTTTTCATAACGGCATCCATAATGTTGCTCTTGCCGATAAAGTCTGCCACATAGGCATTTTTAGGCTCATTATATATATCAGTAGGTTTTCCTATCTGCTGAATAGTTCCCTCTTTCATTACTACCACGGTGTCGGACATTGTGAGTGCCTCTTCCTGATCGTGGGTTACATATATAAAGGTAATTCCAAGCTCTTTCTGCATATTCTTAAGTTCAAGCTGCATAGACTGACGAAGCTTAAGGTCAAGTGCCGCAAGAGGCTCATCAAGAAGAAGAACCGAAGGCTCGTTTACCAGTGCACGGGCAATGGCAACTCTCTGCTGCTGACCTCCGGAAAGTGCATTGACCGCTCTTTTTTCGTACCCCTTGAGGTTTACAAGGTCAAGCATTTTGGAAACCTTTTCTTTTATTTCATTTCCGGGAAGCTTTTTAAGTTTAAGTCCAAAGGCTACATTGTCCTCCACATTGAGATGGGGAAAGAGTGCATATTTCTGAAAAACAGTGTTGACCGTTCTCTCATAAGGAGGGACAGAAAGGATACTCCTGCCCTCGAATATCACATCGCCGCCGTCGGGCTCTTCAAATCCTGCAATAATTCTGAGCATAGTAGACTTGCCGCAACCGCTCGGTCCCAGCAAGGTGACAAATTCGTTTTTATCTATGTAGAGATTTATATTTTTAAGAACCTCTGTATCGTCAAAGGTTTTGCATATGTTTTTAAGCTCGATAAGATGCTCCATTTCCGGACTCCTTTAGTAAAAATTAAAAATTAGGCGGAGTAGAAACCCAAAGCACGGAGGCGTTGGTTTTTCCGTTATTCTTTATATAATGTACCTGATTGGCTTTATAGTAAAAGCTTTCGTTCTTTTTTACACGGAATTTTTCGTTTCCTATATAAAGAGTTATTGCTCCCGAAAGAACAAATCCGAATTCCTCGCCCTCATGAGGATCATCCTTGTAGGAAACTCCGCCGGGAAGAAGCGTGATAATTATAGGCTCCATATCGTGCTTCTGGGAGTTTGGAACTATCCAGTTAATAATGTTTTTGTCATCCTTGTTTTCCTTGACAAAAACATCCTCCTTGGCAAACACAACATCTGTATCTGCCGCATCGTTAAAGAAATCCTTGAGGTCTGTTCCAAGGCACTGCAAAAGGTCGGACAGTGTGGATATTGAAGGCGAAGCCAAATCTCTTTCCACCTGAGAAATAAAGCCTTTGGAAAGCTCGCAGCGGTCTGCCAGTTCCTCCTGGGTAAGATTGTTCTTTATTCTTAATCTTTTGAGTTTGCTTCCGATTTCCATGTGCTCAAATGCCTGTGAAAAAATTCTGCAGACATTTGCCGCCCCCTTCCGGTAAATAAAAAGTTTAGTAAAAGTTCTGGTACATATTATTAAGTTAAAAGTTTAGTTAAACTAAACCAAAAAAGTTACGGATTTTATTATAATACTAATTATTTCATATGTCAATACCATTAAAAAGATTTTCTTTAGGGTTGTTTTCTTTCCTTGACACTTTGTACTCACCGGGCGTTACTCCCATCTGTTTTTTAAACAGACGATAGCCGTAAGATATATCCGTTATTCCTGCACTTTCGCAAGCAAATCTGAATGGCAGACCTTTGTTATGCATAAGCTCGGCTATGAGCCTGATTTTCTGCCCGTTTATGTACTGGCAGATTGTTGTTCCCGTTTCCTTTTTAAAAACAGAATTTAAGTAAATTGAAGTTTTTCCGAGTTTGCCCGAAATGTCAGACAGGGACAGATTGTCGCTCAAATGCTCCGATATGTATTTCTTGATTTTGTAGCACAGAATAGACGATGTATGCATATCGTCAAGATATTCTGCTCTGAACTTTGCGTGAAGTGCCTCCAGTATTCCTACAGCACAGGCAGAAGCGGAAAATTCGCTGAGCTCCCTTGACACGGAAAGATCGGACACTATTGAATAGAGCTGCTTTTTTACCGTTTCCGCAGTTTTGCCCGGCGGTGTAACAAAAGGCAGAATCAAACCCTCAAACTCCGGCGGGATATCCTCTTTTTTCTTTGCAACCGCCATCGAAAAATCCGATATGAGCTGCACGGTACAATGGGAATGGGGGCATTTTTCTTTTGTTTTCATAGAAAATCGGAGAGGTCTCAAAAGAACAAATATACTGCCTACGGGAGCAAGCATTGTTTCTTCTCCAAGGGTAATCTCCATGTCCCCCTCTTTAACATACACAATTTCCAGACTGTTTTCCAATTTGGTACGGGTATAATCATACTTTTCGGCATAAAAGTGATGTGCAAAGCCTATTTTGGGCATTTTTTCAAAGGACACAAGTGCATAGTACAACCTTACCACCTCCAATATAAACATACCATAAAATATTTGTTTTGTCCATATACTTTTATTTTGAAAATTGAATATGATACGCTTTTCAATTATAATACGGATATAGAATTTAAAATTAAAGAGAGGCAAAGCAATGAATAAACACGCATTTTTCTTTATTGACGATGTTATCTGGGTAATGAGAGACCTGACAAGACAAAAACCAAAAAAGCTTTTTGACAATCCTTTTCTGGCACTTCTCAAGGAAGCCCACGATAAATACGGACTAAAAACTCAGCTCAATCTTTTTTATCAGACAGACAGATTTTACGGAAACGATGACTTCAATCTTTCTGAAATGACAGATGCCTACAAAGCAGAATGGGAGGCAAACTCCGATTGGCTTAAATTCGGTTTCCACGCAAGACAGGAATTTCCCGATTATCCCTACATAAATGCAGACTATGACCATGTGTATGAGGATTTCAAGCTTATAGAAAAGGAAGTTATCCGTTTTGCCGGAGACAAGATTATGGCAAAGGCTACCACCCCCCACTGGCGTCCCATAAGCAAAGAAGCCTGCCTGGCACTTCGGGACTGCGGTATCAAGCTTCTCAGTGCCACATACGGCAAAAAAATTGAATACGACGGTGATGCCGCCTCCCTGCCCTACGGTCACTCACAGAGACTTCTTTGTAACCGCAAAAAGGAAACTGCAATCTTCGTTAGAGATAGTAAGGATGCGGCAATATCCCGTTCTCTTTGCGGATACAACCACATAACAGAGGAAGAGAGAGACCTAACCAGAACAAACCTTAAGTATATCACCGATCCCGAAACCGGACTTAAGTTCAAAGACCTGGGAAGCGGCGGTGCTGCTTGCCTCAACCTTATTAACAAGGCTGAGGTTATGGAGTTTTACAGTGAGCTTCCCGATATGGGGTTCTTCATCTACGGAACACATGAGCAGTATTTCTACCCCGACTACTTTGCATATCAGGAGGAATATCCCGAAAAAATTCTCCTTGCCGCAAAGCTTCTTTCGGAAAAAGGATATGAATTTATATTCAGTCAGGATATTATCTAAATCAATAATGGTGGTGTAAAAATTCATTATGATTTTTTACACCACCATTATTATATTTATTTTGCTTTTGGTTTTGATATTACCGAGCATATCATACCAAAGAATATTGCTGCGGTAATACCCATACCGGTTCCCTTGATGCCGCCTCCCAGGGCACCCATCCATCCCTCCTCGGATACGGCTTTTGCAACTCCCTTTGCAAGAGAATAACCAAAGCCGATTATAGGAACGGTTGCACCGCTTCCGGCAAATTTCACTATTGGCTCATAAATTCCAAGAGCAGTGAGGATAACTCCTGCAATTACATATGATACCATAATTCTCGCAGGGGTTGCCTTGGTTTTATCAATGAAAACCTGTGCTATAGCACATAGCAATCCTCCCACTGCAAACGCATACACATACTTCATCATACCACACTCCCAAGGCTCACTCCATGAGCAATGCCCACAACATTTTCTCCAAGCTGTGCGGTGGTGGGACTCATAAGGGCACCGGTACAGACAAGAAGCATTTTTTTGATATTACCTTTTTCCAGTTCTTTGCAAAAATGTCCGCAAAAAACACTTGCCGAGCATCCGCAGCCGCTTCCGCCGGCACCGGTATTCTGCTTTTTGCAATCAAAAATCATATTTCCGCAGTCAAGATGCCTGTCCGAAATATCTGTGTTTTCTCTGTGAAGAAGCTCATTTAAAAGCTTTGTACCCACAAGTCCCAGATCACCTGTTACTATTACATCATAATAATCAGGACTTATATTTCGGTCTCTGAGATTATAGAGTATGCACTCTGCTGCGGCAGGTGCCATTGCAGCACCCATATTTGCCGCATCTTTTACTCCCAGATCCACCATATATCCCGTGGTAATGGCTTCCACACAAATATTTGATTTTTCTCCCGAAAGAATCACCGCGCCGCTTCCCGTTACCGTCCACTGTGCGGAAGGTGTACGGACTGCACCGTATTCCAACGGAAAGCGGTATTGCTTTTCGCTGGAGCAGAAGTGACTGGAGGTTGCCGCAAGAACATTGTTTCCGTAGCCGCCATCCACCATAACTGAACCAAGACTCATAGACTCAGCCATAGTAGAGCAGGCTCCGTAGAGACCAAAATGCGGCATCCTCATATCTTTCATTGCAAAGGCACTGGCGGTACACTGATTTAGAAGATCTCCCGAAAAGCAATAGTCAACCTCCTCACTTGTCAGCCCCGCACGGGAAAACACCCCTGTGACTGTATGCTTGAGAATGTTGCTCTCTGCCTTTTCCCAACTGTCGCTCTCTATATATTCATCGGTATATACTGTGTCAAATTTGTCACCTAAAGGGCCCTCGCCCTCGAGCTTTCCTGCAGAGCTGTAATAGCTTTTTATATACACGCTGTTATCGAATTCTATGGTTTGTCTGCCTTTTTTTATACCCATTATATGCCTCCCGCAATTACAAGGATTATACCGTAAATTACAGATGCACTTATGCCGTAGACTATTACGGGACCTGCAATGGTAAACATCTTTGTGCCGACTCCCGGGACAAGTCCCTCGGTTTTGTATTCCATAGCAGGAGAAACTATGCTGTTTGCAAAACCGGTAATGGGTACAAGCGTTCCTGCCTTGCCTATGTTGGCAATTTTGTCATACACGCCAAAGGCAGTAAGGAGTGCACCGATGAGAATAAGCGTGGAGCTGACAAGAGCGGAAGAATCCTCCTTGCTTACTCCAAGCGAAACATACAAATCTCCGATTAGCTGACCTATAAGGCAGATGGTACCGCCTACGAGAAATGCCCTCAGCATATCCATACCGAGTGCGGAATTTGGTGTAGCCTCTTTGACGAGTTTGGCATACTCTTTTTTTGAAACTTTCATAAAGCAAATCCTCCCGAAAAGGCGAATATTCCCTCCGCATTTCCGCTTCCTACAGGCGGATTTGCCTTGACATACAGATACATACAAAGAACAATAACACATACACTGAGGATTATAAGCAGTTTTTTCATAATAACCTCCGCATTTTATTTTGTCTTTATTTTAGGCTTTTTTAAAGAGTTTTATACAAAATGAAAGGTTGTAAAAAATTTGTCTGAAATTTTTTACAACCTTTATTTATTTCATATGAAGTTTTATGTATTCCGAAACAGCATCCGCAGAACAGTTCAGTGAATAGGCAAGCTCCTCGCTTATGAGCTTTTCGGCTGATTTCAGTGTCATTTCATCTGCACCGGAGAGCTTTTTGCCGAGATTGGCTTTTTCCTTTTTCTTTTCGTAAATGCACTTTACAAGCATAATGAGTTCTTTGACATCCGCACGGGATACAATGTCGGAAAACAGCTCATTTCTTTCATTTTTGACCTCCGGCCAGACGATTTCACTATCTGACATATGGGCAAAAATACCTTCTACCTCATCACGGGACATAACAGGACGCATCTTGCTCACAAGATTTTCCTTATCAACGGGTACATACAGTGTTGATGCTGATGTGCTATTGGGTTTCAGAATGTAGTATGTGCTTTTCTGACCGCCAAAATCCATAGTTTTGATATCTTCTATAATGCATATTCCGTTTTTACCGTAAATAACAGTGCTGCCTTTATCAAACTTAGTGTCCATTATACTCATATCCTTTCTTTTAAATATATTTTACCATATTTTTTATTCTCTTTCAAAGGACATAAGTGATAAAAAAGACTCGTCTTTTCATATGGATTTTCAACAAAAACACCGCAGTTAAAAAGAAACCTGAAACAAGTCTATGTTCTGCCGGAGACAAGATTGTATCACGGATTATTGATATTGAGGATGAATTCGAGCCAAAAATCCCTGAACGGATATTCATTTAAAAACCCCAAGAAAAGTTTTTATCACTTTCTTGGGGTTGATTTTTTACATTACAACAATTCCTTTTATATAACCCTTAGGCTTGTTTTCCAGTGTTTCAAAGGCTTCGTTTATTTCATCAAGCTTGAACTTGTGAGTAATAAGCTCCTCATTTCTGAACACATTGTTATTTATAAGTGACACTGCACGTGTCATATCCTCTCTTGGGTTTGCAGAGCGTGCCGGATGTCCGCTTGTTATGCTTATGCCACGGGCAAGTGCCGGTCTTAAATCAAATGCACCGAGTGCTTGCTCATGGCTGCTCATTACCACAAGACGGCCTGCATTTCTTAAATAGTCAAATGCACTTTCAAGAACTGCCTCTATTCCTGTACCCTCTATAACAAAATCTGCCATATGACCGTTTGTTATTTCGCTGATTCTCTCGGCTACATTTTCATTTCTGGAATTTATTGTATGGGTTGCTCCGAATTTTCTTGCTAGTGCAAGCTTTTCATCATCTATATCCACAGCTATAACACCTGCAAGCAGGTTGCCGCCGAGTGCCTGTGTGCACCATAGTCCCATAGCACCGCAGCCTATGATTACACCGTAATCGCCAAATTTCGGTTCTGCGGCGGAAACAACTGTTGCAATGCACTTTAAAGGCTCGCCCATTGAGTTGATAAAGTTGGCATCATCTCTTAATTTAAAACATTCCTTTTCATTTACAGCGGTATACTCCGCAAAGCCCTCGAATGTATCGCCGGGAAGTACTGTCACTTTATCACCAACTTCGAAGTCCTTAACTCCCTCACCGAGTTCAACTACAGTTCCTGCCCATTCGTGACCTATAACCTGAGGATAATTGGTGTAATAGTCACCTGTACCTTTCCAGAAGTTAAGCTCCCAGTTACAGAGACCGCAAAGCTCTACCTTAACAAGAACCTGACCTGCCTTGGGACAGATATCCTCCTGCACTATCTCAAATTTTCTTTCTTTTACCAATACTGCTCTTTTTCCTAACATTTAATTTCTCCTCCATTTGAATTAAAGGTGTATTCACCACATGTTATTGCGGTCTCTTTACCGTCTAAGATAAATGTTGCCGTTGTATTAAAGGGTACGGTTACATTTATTTTGTAATCCGAGCCTGTTCTTTTCCATTTAACACATATATCCCCATATTCAGTCGTGAGCTTTGTATCGACAAATGAAAGCTCATCTGTAATAAACGGCTTAACTGTAAATGTCTTGTAGCCTCCGTCGGGCTTTATTCCGGAGAGCCCATACAAATACCATGCACCGATTGAGGTAAATGCGGTATGGCTTCTGGCACCCGTGCCCTCCCAGGTTTCCCACAGGGTAGTTGCACCGTTTGAAAGCATATAGCCTATCGAGGGATAGTCGCTGCATTTTAGCATCTTATATACAACATCATTTTTATTGTATCTGTCAAGCACCTTAAACATAAGCTCTGTTGCAACCATACCGCTGTTGAAGGTATAACCTCTGCTTTTAATTTTATCTTCCAGGTTACCCAGTACCTTGTATGCCATTTCGTCTGTGACGATGTCTGCAAAAAGAAGATACACATCTGCTTCCTGCTCATCAAAAACGCCGTTATCGTACACATACTCGTTTTTAAGTACGGAAATACATTTATCTTTTTCTGCAAGATAGCATAAGTCTGCATCCAGACCAAGCTCTGTGCACATTGCAAAATAAAGGTTTATGCAGTAGATGTAGTAAACCGTATTTACAAGCCTTGGATGAATTTTAATTGCCTCAGGCTTGGGATCACTCCAGGGGAACTTACTTGGCATTACCCAATCGCCAAGGCACCAGCTTCCTTCTACATGACGGTTGATATAACCCTCGTCATCCTTTTGTGCCTTTAAATATGCAAGCCACTTTTCCACATGAGGAATGCTTTCCGCAAGGAAGTCCTTGTCACCATATTGCAGATAGAAATGCCACGGAACAGTTACAACCGCACTTCCCCATGCGTGCCCTCCGCAGCCGCCCGAGTATGGGGCGGTATACGGAACAAACCCTGTATCCATATCCTGAGAATCATTAATATCACGAATCCACTTTTTGTAGGTTTCGTATGCATCATAGTTATACACCGCAGCATTGGCAGAAAGCTGACCGTCTCCTGTATAAGGAAGACGCTCCCTGTGCGGGCAATCCATAGGCGTGCATCCGTGCATATTGGAAAGCACAGTGTTCTGATACATTTTGTATATTGCATTTATACTGTCATCGGAACAATTAAAGCTTACTCTGTGAGGCATATCCGTACAAACAAAAAGGGACTTGACATCTAAAACCTCAACACTATTCGTATGCTTTATGTAAATATATCTGTATGTATGCCACACAAAGCGAGGTGTATATACTTCTTCGCCATTTCCGCTTAAGATATAAACATCCTTTTGGATCTGATTTATATCCTCGGGTACATATCCTACCGTTGAAGTATAATTTAAGCTTTCACCGTCAAAATCTTCGGCATAGAATATTTCTACCCTGTCCCCTCTATTGCCCCTTAATCTTATGCTCGCAAAGCCGCTTACGACCTCCAGAGCATCGTATATATCTTCTTTGACACATACTGCATTTACACCCTTTATGACTCTTTCACCGGGACACATCTGAGAAATTAACTCTGCCTCAGGTGCTTTTATAAGGGAAGCATTATTGGTGCAGGTATAGCCGTTTTTAAAGAAATCTCCGTTAAATTTTCCTGCATCATATATTTCGCCCGAGAAAAAATTGTTGTGTACAATGGGACTTTCCGTTACCTGCCAGCTTTCATCTGTCTCCAGTACAAATCCATCTGCAGTAAGTCTTAAAAATGCCTTTAAATTATCGC
>JAZPXS010000110.1:0-18000 GCA_045543775.1 Clostridia bacterium | reverse complement strand
TTGCGTCAATGCGAGGCAAAAACGGAGCTAATGCTGACGCATTTGCGAGTATTTTAACGATGCAGTGGCGTAAAAACACGCACCCAAAACGGGTTCGGATACTGACGCAACTGCTTAACCAAAGATATTGTGGTAAAAAATCAGTAACGAATTTGTAGCTTTTAGAGGTTAATTATGACAGACAATATCAACTACAATTACATAGTGGACTATATCGTAAATACCGTTGAGGAGAGCAAAGGCTTTTTAAAGGAGCTTGAGGATTATGCCGACGAGCGTTTTATCCCCATTATTCAGCGTGAGGTCAAGGCATTTCTTGCATCGCTCCTTGATTACAAGAGACCCTTGCGTATTCTGGAGGTAGGAAGTGCCATCGGTTATTCTTCCATTTTCTTTTCGGAACATATTAAGCCGGGAGGGGAAATAATAACTTTGGAAAAAGACGAAAAATATGCCTTCATAGCACGGGAAAACATCAAAAAAGCAGGCAAAGAGGATGTAATCCATCTTATAGAAGGTCCTGCCGAGGAAACCATAACCACCGTTGAGGGCAAGTTTGATATGCTTTTTCTTGATGCCAACAAGAGTCAGTACAGACACTATTTTGATGTGATATTTCCAAAACTTCGAGATGGCGGCATAATAATATGCGACAATATTCTCTACAAGGGAATGACCGCAAACGATGCTCTTTTGCCCCGTAAGCACTACGCAATAGTGGGGCATATAAGAGAATTTCTCGATTTTCTTTGCAAACACCCGTCCCTTACCACATCCATAATACCCATAGGTGACGGAATGTCAATATCCGTAAAAAAGGAGGCAGATACCAATGAATAAACCCGAACTCCTTGCTCCTGCAGGAAGTCTTGCAAAGCTTAAATATGCAATAATGTACGGAGCGGATGCCGTATATATAGGCGGTGAGGCTTTTTCGCTTCGTGTTGCCGCAAAGAATTTTACTATAGATGAGATAAAAGAGGGCATAGAGTTTGCCCACAAGAGGGGTGCAAAGGTCTATATTACCGCAAACATCATTCCTCACAATTCAGATCTTGATAACTTCCCCGAGTTTGTTCGCCAAGTGGATGAGCTTGGTGCAGATGCCATTATCATTTCGGACTTGGGTGCTTTTTCCATAGTGCGGGAGGTTGCACCGAATCTCGATATCCATATCAGCACACAGGCAAACAATACCAACTACTCTTCGGCAAATATGTGGTATAAGCTTGGTGCAAAAAGGGTAATCCTTGCAAGGGATTTGTCCTTTGGTGAGATCAGCGAAATAAGGGAAAAAACTCCCTCCGATATGGAAATAGAGTGCTTTGTACATGGTGCAATGTGTGTTTCATATTCAGGAAGATGTCTTCTCAGTAATTACCTTACGCACCGTGATTCCAACAGAGGTGCCTGTGCGCATCCCTGCCGTTGGAAGTACTATCTTATGGAGGAAAGACGCCCCGGAGAATATATGCCTGTTTTTGAAAATGAGCGAGGCACATTTATATTTAATTCCAAGGACTTGTGCATGATAGAACACATTCCCCAGCTTATTGAAGCGGGAGTTTCCAGCTTCAAGATAGAGGGCAGAGTAAAGAACGAGCTGTATGTGGCAACGGTAGTAAAGGCATACCGTGAAGCAATAGATGCATATTTTGAAAAAGGCGAGGGCTACAAGGTGGCAGACTCCATTCTGGAGGAGCTTACCAAGGTAAGCCACAGAGAATATACCAATGGTTTTTACTTTGGCAAGCCTACGGAGAAACATCAGCTATACACCAGTAATACTTATATTCAGGAGTACACCATAGCCGCTGTGGTTATGGGTGAAGAAAATGGTGTAACTGTGCTTGAACAGAGAAATAAGTTTGAAAAGGGCGATGTACTGGAAGTAATAAATCCCGGCAGCGAAAACTTTAGTTTCACCGTGGGAGATATGTATGACGAAAGGGATAACCTTATAGAAAGCGCTCCTCACGCACAGATGACCGTAAAGCTAAAACTTCCCCAAAAGGCGGAGAACTACGCCCTTATAAGAATGATTAACAAGAATTATAAGCCGGAGGAAGTGTGAGTGTATGTATGAGATAGCCATACGCATTCTTGAGATAATAGGAACTGTGGCTTTTGCCGTTTCCGGGTCTCTTGTAGCAATAGGAAAGAAGCTGGATTTGTTTGGTGTTCTTTTTCTTGGATGCATAACTGCCGTTGGCGGAGGGATGCTTCGGGATGTGCTCATAGGTCAGGTGCCTCCGAGAATTTTTTCGGATTCTATCATAATTATCATAGCGGCACTTACCGCCATTCTGGTCTTTGTATTTGCCTATGTAACCCGAAGCCATTTTGCGGATTTTACTGCGATTATAGAAACAGTAAACAATGTTTTTGATGCACTGGGGCTGTCGCTTTTTTCTGTTCTCGGGACAGAAATAGCCTGCAAGGCAGGCTATGACAATAAGATACTGTTTTGTTTGCTTATGGGAATGACAACAGGTGTCGGCGGAGGTATTTTCCGTGATGTTCTTGCAAACACGGTACCCTATGTACTCAAAAAGCATATATATGCTCTGGCATCTCTTGCAGGATGCACGGTTTATTTTGTTATGAGAAAATTTGATATTAACACCACATTCGGTGCTGCTGTTGCAATGACTTGTGTTTTTGTTATAAGGATGCTTGCTACCAGATATCACTGGAAGCTGCCAAGGGCTGAAGGATAATAAAATATTTTAATATAAAGAGGTAATAACTATGGAAAAATCATGGAATGATTACAGAAGAGAAACATTTTTTGTTGACGGTATGGAGGCGACCCTGGTTTTCCCCGACAAAGCCGATAAGGATGGCAACTGGGCACTAAAGACCGAGTACAGAGATGCTTTTCCCCATACGGAAATAGAGCTTCTAAAAAAAGGCTTTCATATAGCGTTTCTCAAAAACCGCAGCAGATTTGCAACAAAAGCTGATTGCGATTCAAAGGCGAAGCTTGTGCATCACCTAAAGGAAAACTATGGTCTTTGCGGTAAGTGTTATCTGGTGGGTATGAGCCTTGGCGGTGCTCACGCAGTAAACTTTGCCGGAGATTATCCCCAGCTTGTAAAGGGCATTTTTCTTGATGCACCTGTGCTCAGCTTCCACAGTTTTCCCGGAAAATTGGGAGACAAGGTTTGCGAGGAAGTGTGGGAGAATGAATTCAAAATAGCTTATCCCGGTGTAAGCCGAGCGGATTTGTTCACCTTTGACAGACACCCCATAAACAAAATACCGGTGTTAAAAGAACACAAAATCCCTGTATTTCTTATGTACGGCACAGAGGATATGACAGTTGATTACAATGAGAACGGTGCCATAATGGAGCTTGCCTATGCAGATAGCCCAGAGCTTTTGAAGGTAGTTCCGAGACAGTATCAGGGACATCATCCTCACGGATTTCTGGATAGTTGCCAAGAGCTATTTGAATTTTTCAATATACAATAACAACAAAGAACACACAGCTTTTTTGCCGTGTGTTCTTTGCTATCATTGTAGTTTTTCTCCCTTCAGAGTAAGGGTTATCTTAGCTCTGGAGTACTTATCGTCTCCGTCGTGAGTCATTTTTATAATGCTCTTGCCCTTGGGAACTATGAATTCACCCTCAAATGACGGTGTATCCTTAATATATCCTTTCCAGTCCCGGACAACACACTTTTCACCGTCAAAGGTAAGTATATCGTCGGGGGAGAGGGTAGTATTTATCTTCATAACTGATTTTTCCGTAGTGATGGTGGGGTTTATCCATTTTGGCTCAATCTTAGGAACGAATTTGATAGGTTTAAGCCGTATTTTGTCAGAGCCTTTAACGGTAATATCAACACCCTCTATTGCAGAGTAATCTATCATAACCCTGTAGTGGTGGTAGAATTTCTGCAGGTTGTTGTAGTTTAAGTATTCAAGCTCTTTTCTTGGCCACTCACTTGCAGGAAGAGTACCGTTCTGACTTTCGTGAAAAGCAAAGTATTTCCATCCGGAAAAGTCAACCTTGATAAAGTGCTGAGAGTTCCTCTGTACATTCATAGCAAAGTTTCTGAGTGCTATGCATACCGTTGCACCGGAATTGTCACCGTAGCACCACACACCAAGTCCCATATTACCCTTGGAATCCACCGGGGAATCAAAACGGTATTCTTTGGTTTCTATGGGTGCATTTTCATCAATATCAAGAAGAGTTACAGCTCCCTCGGAATCATAGCTGTCTGCGGCATAAAGGGTATCAATGCGGAAGGCGGCATTCTGAGTATCAAAGTCGTTTATAATGGTGGAGGTGCCGTCCTTGTGTTCCATAATACCTATGGGGTATTTGGCTTTTACAAGAGAGCCGTTTTCCAGTATTGCACCGCATTCGGGTGTTTCCAGATACTTTCTTGTTTCGGCAGTGGGAGAGTGCTCTTTTTTATAGTCCGCATATTTTTTAAGTATTTTGCAGTAGTCTTCACACCAGGGCAAATCCTTAAGTATATGGAAGTAACGGAGAAATGCAAGAGAAGCACCGGTTGCAAAAATCTTGGAGCTTATGTATTCCAAATCTTCATTTGACATAGGCTCATTTTGCCATATATCGCCGTTTTGAGAATATTTTGTAAATAAATTAATCCATCCAAGTTCAGGCGTAAGTGCCATCCTGTCAGCTGTACGCATATTGTAGTTTAAGTGAGCATCCACATATTGCCTGTGGGCAAGGAGGGATTCATCCACCGCACCGTATCTGGAACGGGCATACCAGCTTGCTGTGTAGGCAGGATTATAGCAACAGTCAAATATGGGTTTGCGTTTCATATGGGTAAACATTTCCCGTATAAAGTCTGCACCGTGGTACCATCCGTAGTCTTCACCATCCAGAATAAATGCCGCATCGATGGCATCGAGATAGAAGTAGTCTGCACCGCACTCGTCGTAGAAGCGTGCAGTGTTTCTTGCAATTTCATAGAAAAGCTCACTTCCCACCTTTGCAAGTGGAAGGAAGAAGTATTCCTTAAGCTGACGAACCTTTGCACCTTTTTTGTGGGGAGCAGGAATGGTATTATATGCACCTCGCTTGCAGGCGGTAAAATCGCCCTTGGGATCTTCTGTAAATTCAATGAGCTCATCATCAATCCACAGGTACGGGGAGTTGACGGAAACATATCCTCTCTTTACCGTCATACCATCTGTGGATTCCAAGACCGGTACAACATTGCAAATATCGTCAATATCTTCTGCCAGTGTGAATTCACGAATGGTATCAAGATCCTTGTGAGGAACAGGAGAAACATAGCTCGATTCCGGCACAAGGAAAAATGTGTAGGTTTGTATTCCCACAAGAATTCCCTCGGCGTGAAACTTGTCTATAATCCGTTTGAAGTCAGCCATTCCGTCTGGATAGCTTTTTTTGTCAAATTTAAAGTCTCCCTGGGTGTAGTGGCCGTAGTGATGGAGAGTAATCTGATTTATGGAAAATCTCTTTAAGGAGTCCAGCACATCATCAAAGTTATCGTCAGTTACAGTTATTGAAAATACGGTGTAAAATCCCTTTGCATCCTCGCTCACCGTGTCTGCCCAGGGGCCGCCCTTGTGGGATATGGGAAGCTCGTCATAGGGAATTTCCGCTATGACCTTTTTTTGTATTTCACGCAAGGCTCCTTTGGGTGCACCGATGATTGCCGCCTTTGCAGGATACGGGCTTCTTGCAGTGGAGAAAAGTCCTATGCGGGGATAAGCTCTTGCACACACCATCCGGTTATCGCCGGGATGTTCGGACATATGGGTGGACAGCGTCATACCCATAAGGCAGGCACAGATATCGTCTGAGCTATCCTCAACCTCCATATGCACAAATGCAATGGAGAGAAAATCCTCTCTGGAAACGGACTTTAATGTAAAGGTAAGGTATTCATCCTTTTCTGACACGCCAACCTCTGCCTTTGTGCCGTCTTCGAATGTAAGGGAGAGAGTATCGCGCTTAAGCTCAGCACCCACTGCATTTATAATAGTTCTGTCGTTATTGGTAATATATGCACAGGGTGTATTTTTAATTTTCAGTTCTGCATCGCCGGAATAAAACCCGGTGTTTATGGCTCTCTCCGATATTTCATAGCTTATATATTTGGTTCTCAGTAACATAAGCTTTACCTCCGTTGGTTTAATTTTCTTTCATTATATACTAACATAAATAAATATTCAATTCAATATAAAGACATATTTTTATTAAAATATCCCTTGATACATTACAATGATTTTACATTTATAACAAGTAATTTACAATAGTGACATTGATTTTACGGATATTTCCCAAAAATTGCATACTTTTTGCAATATATGTAAATGCATTGACCTTATGGCAGATGGTTTGATAAACTGAAAAAGATGATAAAATAATAACAAGACGGAGGAAAGACGATGAGTGAAGAATGTGTTTCAGAGAATAAAAAGTATTGTGTGTGGGTAAACTCCGTCAATAAAATTATCTATCTCAAGGAAGTAGCCAATACAAAAAAGATTGTTTTTGATACCGAGGAAGCAAGTCTGGAGTTTGCATCCAAGCTTCTTTTTAAGGGATATACAATAGGATGAAAAAATTTCAAAAAACACTTGACAATAATAGGATTTGATGGTAATATATCTAGGTAAAGCAAAGCAGAGGTCCATCTCTCACCTTACGGTTTAAAGGTATCGGTAGGGTAGATAACTTGTATTTTACTGTATAAGTGGGTGGATTTCGCCCACTTTTCTTTTTTTGGAAAAGTCGGATTTTGCAAGGCAATTTATTTTTGGAGGTGCTTTATCATCAGTAACAAGGAAATGTTGATCAATGATGAAATCAAAGAGAAAGAAGTCAGAGTCATTGATTCCGACGGCTCACAGCTCGGCATACTTCCCCTGGCAGATGCCAAAGCAAAGGCAGATGCAAAGAATTTGGATTTGGTACTTATTGCACCGCAGGCAAAACCCCCTGCATGCAAGATTATGGATTACGGCAAATACAAGTTCGAGCAGGGCAAGAGAGAGAAAGAAGCCCGTAAGAATCAGCGTGTAGTAAATATCAAGGAAGTTCGTATTACGCCTTCCATAGATGTGCATGATTTCAATACCAAGGTTAATCAGACAATCAAATTCTTAAAGTCCGGTGATAAGGTCAAGGTTACTGTAAGGTTCAGAGGTCGTGAGTTACATCACACACAGCTCGGTATGGATCTTCTCACCAAGTTCGCCGAAGCTGTAACTGAAGCAGGAAATGTTGAAAAGGCTGCCAAGCTTGAAGGAAGAAATATGTCTATGGTAGTCGCACCCAAGTAAAATAATTTAGATTTTAAAAATCGGAAGGAGTGTAAATGCAATGCCTAAAATCAAAACTCATAGAGGTGCTGCAAAAAGATTCGGTCTTACAAAGAGCGGTAAGGTAAAGCTTAATCAGGCTTTCAGAAGACACATTTTGACAAAGAAGTCCACCAAGAGAAAGAGAGCATTAAGAAAGCAGGCATATGCTGCTAAGGCTAATGCAGCTACAATCAAGAGACTGATACTTTATAAATAAAATTGAGGGAGGCGTTTTAAAATGGCTAGAGTAAAAGGCGCTATGGCTACAAGAAAGAGACGTAAGAGAGTTTTAAAACTCGCTAAAGGATACAGAGGTGCAAAGAGTAAGCTTTTCAGAACTGCTAAAGAAGCTGTAATGAAGTCATTATCCTATGCATACATCGGCAGAAAGCAGAAGAAGAGAGATTTCAGAAGACTCTGGATTACCAGAATCAGCGCTGCTTGCAAAATCAACGGAACAACATATTCCAAGTTTATGAACGGTCTTAAGAAGGCTGACATCAACATCAACAGAAAGATGCTTTCCGAGATTGCAATTGCAGATCCCGCTGCTTTTACCGAATTGGTAGAAAAGGCTAACGCTGCACTTAACTAATGTCACAAAACCGCATTGAGCGGTTATGTCTATAACAGAAAAGGCACTGCGAATACGCAGTGCCTTTTCTGTTTTTTTGTAGGCGAATTGCGTTGTAAAAACGAATTAAAATAAAAGCGTAGGACATCTTCAAATAAATACAGGGAGGTAAATATGGAAGAGAATACGCTTTATATACCAAAGCTTACCAAAGACCACATAAGAGAAGCCACGGCAACTCTTGGCACATACAAGCGTGCCAAGGCAAATCTGGAACGCAGAATTGTAGAAAATGAGCAGTGGTGGAAGATGCGTCACTGGGAGCTTATACGAAGGAAAAATTATTCAGATCCCGAGCCTGCCTCGGCGTGGCTTTTCAACAGTATTGCCAACAAGCATGCAGATGTAATGGATAATTATCCCGAGCCGTGTATTCTGCCAAGGGCGAGAGACGATATTGAAACAGCAAAGGTGCTGTCAAAAATCATTCCCGTGGTACTGGAGTACAATGATTTTGAAAAAACTTATTCCGATGTATGGTGGTACAAGCTGAAAAACGGTACAGGATGCTACGGTGTATTCTGGAACAGCTCGCTTCACGGAGGTCTGGGGGATATTGACATCCGCCAGGTTGATATTCTCAATATATTTTGGGAAAGCGGAATAAAGGATATTCAGGATAGCCGCAACCTTTTTACCGTGGAGCTTGTGGATACGGACATTCTGGAAAAAATGTATCCTGAACTAAAGGGCAAGATATCCTCCGGCGGAGTAGAGGTTACAAAATATCTCTATGACGACGAAGTGGATACAAGTAAAAAAAGCACCGTAATAGACTGGTATTACAAGAAAAATATCGGTTCGCGGACGGTTCTCCACTATTGTAAGTACGTCGGAGACAACATACTTTATGCATCGGAAAATGATCCTCTTTATGCCGAGACAGGCTTTTATGAACACGGAAAGTATCCCTTTGTGTTTGATACTATGTTCATAGAGGAGGGAACCCCTTGCGGTTTTGGATATATTGATATTATGAAGGACGTGCAGATGTATATCGATAAACTCAATCAGATAATAATCCGCAATGCCCTTCAGGCGGGAAAACGCAGATTTTTTATATCCGATTCCAGCGGTATTAACGAGGAGGAATTTGCCGACTGGTCCAGGGAATTTGTTCATGTGGCAGGTAATATGGATGACCGCAATATACGGGAGATAACGGTATCTCAATTAGATTCCTCTGTGATTGCAATACTCAATCAGAAGATAGATGAACTCAAGGAAACCAGCGGAAACCGTGATGTTTCCCAGGGCGGCACCACATCAGGTGTTACTGCGGCAAGTGCCATAGCCGCTCTGCAGGAGGCAGGAAGCAAGCTCTCCAGGGATATGATAAAAGGCTCTTACAGGGCATTCAGGGAGATTAATCACTTTGTTATAGAACTCATAGGTCAGTTTTATGACGAAACCAGAAGCTTTCGTGTTACGGGAGATGATGGCGGTGTGGATTTTGTGGATTTTGCAAACAATCTTCAAGGATGGGACTTAAGGATGAAAAAGCCGATTTTCGATATATCCGTTACAAGCCAGAAGAACAGTCCGTTTTCAAAAACCGCCCAGAATGAGCTTGCAAAAGAGCTTTATGCGGCAGGCCTTTTTAATCCCAATATGGCTCAAAGTGCACTTATTTGTCTGGAAATGATGGATTTTGACGGCAAGGAAAATGTAATTTCAATGGTTAATGAAAACAGCATCAGAAACAGAGAAATAGCCTTGCTAAACGACAGAATCCAAAAGCTGACAGAGCTAGTAAACCGAGCCTACGGTACCAATATAAGCTCGGATAAGCCCTCCGCCGCTTTCAAGGACACTTCCGCAAAATCTCCTCTTCCCTCTGATTCCAGAGTAAAAACGGCAAGAAGAACCTTAGGCATTTAAGAAAGGGAGCGAGTAATATGTATGCAAGAGTTGTAAACGGTGTGGAGCAGGAGTTCTATGGTGATATTCTGCAATACACCAGAGATGAAGACGGAACTATGTATTACATACAGATTATCAATCCCACGGAGAGAGATTTCAATGATGCGGGATTTTATCGGGTACACATTCCCGGTGAGGAAGAAAAGGAAAGATGATATGAAAAAAGGAATATTCAGTAAACTCGTAGTGGTCTTTTGTATAGTGGAGATGGCGGTAATGCAGGTGTGGTCTATGCGGATAGCCGATACCAATCAGTTTTTGGTAACGGGACTTCTCACTGCAAATCACGCTGTATTCGGAGGTGAACTTCTTCTTTTGTGTCTCAAGAGAATACTGACACCCAAAGACAGGGAGGTGAATGAATGGAAAGAGTGATACAAACGGCACTTGATGAAGTGGGATATCTTGAAAAAGCATCAAAATCCAATTTGTATTCCAAAACAGGAAATTCAGGAAGTGCCAACTATACCAAATATGCCAATGATATGAGTAAATACAGTGCGGGAATATTTGCAAACGGATATGCCTGGTGCGACACCTTTGTTGATTGGTGCTTTACCAAGGCTTACGGAAGCGAAACGGCACTTAAACTTATACATGGCTGGAGTGCATACACACCAACATCTGCAGGGTATTTCAAAAATCACAATCAATGGCATTCTGCACCCAAAAAAGGTGATGTGGTGTTTTTTAAAGATGCCAAAGGAACCATATGTCACACAGGCATTGTCTGCAATGTGGCAGACGGAGCTATAACCACTGTGGAGGGCAATACTTCCGGTGCAAGCGGTGTAGTGGCAAACGGCGGAGGAGTTGCGAAAAAGAAATATCCCATAGGCTACGGAAAAATAGCCGGCTACGGAAGACCGGACTACAGTATTTTAAAAAACAAAGAACAAACCGAAAGGGGAGAAAAAGGTATGTATAACAAAATAGAGGACTGCCCCCTCTGGTCACAGCCATATGTAAAGGCGGCAGTAAACAGCGGTTACATCAAGGGCACACCTGACGGTAAGCTCAATCTTGACGATACAAAAATATGGTGTCTTGTTTTGATGCTTCGTATAATGGGCATTATGCAGTGAGGCGGTGTCATATGGAAGAAAAGGAAATATGGGAGAGAATGGCATTTGTTGAATCCAGTGTCAAATCTGCACATCACAGACTTGACCGCATTGAGCATCTTGCGGATTCCATACATTCTCTTGCCTCAGAAATGAGAGAAATGCGAAGCGACTTTACCAATGTGCTTGAAAGGGTGGAGAATATAGAGCAAAGACCGGTGAAAAGATATGATGTACTGGTAAACAGCTCAGTTACTGCCATTGTAAGCGGTGTGCTTGGGTATTTTATATCCATATTTTTTGTATAGGAGGTGAATATATTGTACATTTTTTCAGCACTTCTTCTTTTGGTGAGTATAATTTTTTATCTTGCAGTAAGAAAGAAAAATATCGTTGAATGGCTTGTGTATATGTGTGCTGAGTCGGAGATGGCATACGGCTCGGGAACGGGATATCTCAAGCTGCGTGATGTGTATGCAGAGTTTGTCAAGGCATATCCTGTCATTGGTGCAATAATGCCCTTTGACACCTTTTCCGCACTGGTGGACAAGGCACTCGATTCCCTCAAGAAAAAACTTGCAGAAAACGAAATGATTAATGAAATAGTTACAGGTTAGCAAAATAAAATGGTGTAAAAATTCATTGGAATTTTTACACCATTGCATTTATATTCTGTCGTATAACCGTGTTATTCCTCCAAGGAATTCAATTGCTTTCTCGGATATCATATCCTCGCTCATACGCCATCTCCAGTTAAGTCCAAAGGTGCCCGGAGTGTTAATCCTTGCTTCCTCACCAAGTCCCAGTATGTCCCACATAGGAAGAATGACAATAGAAGCCGGAGAATGCATTACAGAGCATATAAGGGACTTATACATCTTATTTTCGGGAGTATAGAAGTTCCACAGGTACCTCCGCACATTTTCCCTTGCATTGGCACCCAGATTTCGGAACCAGGATGATATAGGCTCATTATCGTGAGTTCCCGTATATGCAACGCAGTGACCGGGATAGTTATGGGGCAGATAATCCTGAAAAGCACCTCCGTCTCTTTCATCAAAGGCAAATTCAAGAACCTTTATTCCCATAAAACCTGTATCCTTAAGGAGCTTTCGGACTTCGTCGGTAATAAAACCAAGGTCCTCGGCAATTATTTCCTTTTTGCCCAGAGCTTTTTCTATTGCATCAAAAAGCTCAATGCCGGGTCCGTTTTCCCAGCTTCCCTCACGGGCATCGGGCATACCGTAGGGTATTCGGTAAAATTTTTCAAAGCCTCGGAAATGGTCTATTCTAAGCACATCATAAAGCTTAAAGCTATGGCTTATTCTGGATATCCACCACTTGTATCCCTCGTCTTTGTTTCTCTGCCAGTTATACACGGGATTTCCCCAGTTTTGACCAAGGGGGCTGAATCCGTCAGGAGGACAGCCTGCAACAAATGAGGGTTTTCCCAGTCTATCCAGCATAAAAAGCTCGGGATTGCTCCACACATCAGCACTGTCAGGTGCTACATATATGGGGATGTCTCCAATGATTTTAATATTTTTACTGTTTGCATAAGCCTTCAAGTCCTGCCATTGACAATAGAATTTATATTGTATGAATTTATAGAAGTTCACATCATCAAGGAGAAATTCTTTGTATCTTTGGAGGCTTTGGCGGTTTCGGATGTCCTCGTCCCAGTCTATATAGTTTTTGCCTCCAAAGTGGTTCTTGATTGCCATAAAGAGGCAGTAGTCCTCAAGCCAATGGTTGTTTTCCGATTCAAACTCTCTGAACTTCTCATCGGAAGAAAAGCTACTGTTTTTGTAGGCTTTTCGTAACAAGTCAAATCTTGCATTGTATATTGCCGCATAGTCGATATAATGAATATCGGAGCCAAAGTACGCTTTATCGCATTCCTCCTTTGACAACAATCCCTCGTCTGTAAGCTTTTCAAGACTTACCATATAGGGATTTCCGGCAAAGGCGGAAAAAGCCTGATAGGGGGAATCTCCGTAGCCGGTATGACCAAGGGGTAGAATCTGCCAGTAGCTTTGATGGCTTTTTTCCAGAAAGTCCACAAAATCATATGCACTTTTAGAAAAACAGCCTATGCCGTACTTAGACGGCAGACAGGTTACCGGCAGCAATACACCTGATTTTCTCATAAAACACCTCTCAGAATTCCGAAACCACACCAAAATGGTCGGATATTATGCCGTACCGCTCGGAATCGAATACGGTAGCGGATTTTTTGATAATCTTTTTTTGCTTGGAAAATATATAGTCCACACGGATGCTTTCGAGGTTTTCTTCCCAGCCTGCAATTTTGCCGTTCACGGTTGCATAGCCCTGCTTTTCCTCTGCATCCCTATAGGTGTCGTGCCATCCGTGAGATAGCACATATTCATAGGCTTTTCCGGTGTCGGGAGCATTAAAATCGCCTCCGAGAATGATATCGTCGTATTTTTGGAGTGCCCCGGATAGCTTTTCAAATTGATGTTTAAAGGGTTCTTCTTTGTCGTCCCACCAACCCATATGGGTATTGCATACCCATATTCCGCCTGTTTTTGCGGTAAGTGCTTTTCTGGTTTTCCAGTTTTTATAATCGTCTTTTTGGGAGAGTAATACTTCCTTTGTATTTTGTATGGGGGTACGGCTCATTACGGCAAGACCTTCGTCGTAAATTCCATATCCGTTTTTAATCCCCAACCATACAAAATAATAGGGATTGCCGTTTTCTTCAAACAGTTTTGAGAGCGTAAGTGCGTGATTGTCTTCCTTTATGGGAGTGTGGGATAATCCGTATATTGACTCTGCCATGGGCTTTGAGGAGGTCTGGTTTATCTCCTGCAAAAGAAGTATATCTATATTCATTTCTGTAACGGCTTTAACAAAAAGGCGGCATTTTTGCTCATAATCTTCTTCCATAAGGCTATGGGTGTTAAGTGAGAGTATCTTCATCAGAGTATATCGTTTATATCGGACTTCAGCACATCTGCTTTTGGCCCGTACACAGCCTGAATACCGTTACCTTTTTTAATAAGTCCCAGTGCACCCTCTTTTTTCCATTCCGGCTCTCCGGCAACCTTAGTTTCGTCCTTTACGGTAACACGAAGTCTTGTCATACAGGCATCCACAAGAGTTATATTTTCTCTGCCGCCGAGAAGAGCAATTATCCTTTCTGCCTGGGAGTCACCGTTTGTTTTGGAGACGGTTTTCTCCTCTTCGGCAGAGTCGGTTGTGTAGTTACCCAGTCTGCCGGGAGTAGCATAGCCAAATTTTCCTATCATATAGTAGCTGACAAGGTAGCCGACTGCAAAGAACACTGCAACACATATTACGAAGTTTATTATATCCCCCGTAAGACCTGCACGGATTGATATGGGAAGTCTTGTGGCAAATTCCAGATTTCCAAAGGAATGAAGCCTGAGGTTTATTACGCCTGATGCCGCAAAGGCAAGTCCCTGAAGAATGGAATAAACTATATAGAGAGGAATTGCACAGAACATAAACATAAATTCAATAGGCTCTGTGACACCTGTGAGGAATACAGCAAGAGCGGTAGATACAAACATAGATTTGTAGCTGTGGCGTTTGTTTTTATCCACCCGTCTGTACATTGCATATCCAACACCCAGCAAAAGTCCGCTGGAGCCAATCATCTGTCCTACCTTGAAACGGGCAGGGGTAACGCTTGTGAGGAGGCTCTCGTATGCGGCAGTGTCTCCCGTGTTTTTGAAGTTAATAAGGTCTGATACCCATGCAAGCCACAGGGGATCCTGACCGAACACAACGGTTCCTGCACTTATTCCCGTCTGCACGGTGTAGGTTCCTCCAAATGATGTGTAGTTCATAGGGATTGTAAGCATATGATGAAGACCAAAGGGAATAAGAAGTCTTTCCAGCGTACCGTAGATAAATGGAGCAAGGATAGGGGAGGTATCCTGAGAGTTTGCAATCCATATACCGAAGCTGTTTATACCAAGCTGAACAAAGGGCCATACAATAGACAGCACAAGGGCAACGACAGTTGACCAGAGTATAACCACAAGGGGAACAAATCTTTTTCCGTTGAAGAACGAAAGTGCATCGGGCAGCGAGCGGAAGTTGTAGTATTTGTTGTAGACAATACCGCCAACAAAACCGGCTATTATGCCTACAAAAACTCCCATATTAAGAGCGGGGGAGCCCAGAACCGAGGTAAAGTAACCGTTTACCTCTATCTGCTGACCAAACAGGGTTTTTACAGTGGCACCCTCTGTAGAGAGCATATCGGAGGTTACACCGAATATCGTACCTGTTATTTTGTTTATGAGAATAAAGGCAAGAAGTGCCGCAAAGGCACCGCCTGAGCGTTCCTTTGCCCAGGAACCTCCTATGGCAACTGCAAAAAGCACATTGAGGTTTCCTATGATTGCCCATCCGATGTCCTCGAATATAGCGGCAACCTTAAGGGCAATATCCCATGAGCCGGAAAGCATTGCAATGAGCTTTCCAAGACTTATCATAATACCTGCGGCAGGCATAACGGCTATTACCACCATAAGCACCTTTCCCAGCTTCTGAAGAAAATCAAAGGTATTGTTTTTTCGTAGCTTATTCAAATAATTTCACTCCTTTTATATTTTCCATATATCTCTGTTGTAGTCGGAAATTGTTCTGTCAGACGAGAAGTATCCTGCGTTTGCAGTATTTACAAGCATCTTTTTTGCCCAGGCTTTTGTGTCTGTATAGTCGGAGAGTGCACGGTCACGGGTTTTCACATAGTCGTCAAAGTCGGGAAAAGTCATAAACCAGTCTTTGTTTATAAGCTCGTTTTTAAGCCTTTCAAGACATTCACGGTTTCCAACACCTGCCATAGGTGAGGAGGTTATAAAATCCACAGCTTCCTTAAGAACAGAATTTGAATTGTATATATCATAGCTTTTGTAGTCACCCCTACAGTATCTTTCTATAACCTCATCGGAGCTTTTTCCGAAGATGTATATATTTTCATCTCCCACAAGGGAGTGAATTTCAACATTGGCTCCGTCCTCTGTTCCCAGAGTCACAGCACCGTTTAACATAAACTTCATATTTCCTGTTCCGCTGGCTTCCTTGGACGCAAGGGATATCTGTTCCGATATGTCACAGGCAGGAATCATAACCTCAGCCAGGGACACATTGTAGTTTTCTGCCATAACCACCTGAATGTGTTTATTTGCTTCGCTATCATTTGATATCACAGTACCAAGGCACAGTATAAGATGTATTATGTCTTTGGCAATGGTATATGCCGGAGATGCTTTTGCTCCGAATATGGCACATATTGGTTTTGGCGGAAGTATTCCACGCTTTATATCAAGGTATTTTGCAATGAGGTACAGAGCATTTAGCTGTTGTCTCTTGTATTCGTGGAGTCTTTTTACCTGCATATCAAAGACGGCATTTTCATTTATGGAGATTCCCTGAGTTTTTATAAGATGGTTTTTAAGCCGGATTTTGTTCTGATATTTGATTTTACTAATGCCATCCAGTACATAGTCGTCATCCAGATAATCTTTCAGACGAATAAGCTCAGAATGATTTTCCTTAAATTCCGGTCCTATTATTTCCTCTATAAATGATGCAAGATTGGGATTTGCCTTAAAGAGCCATCTGCCAAAGGATATTCCGTTGGTTTTGTTGTTAAATTTGTGGGGATATATAGCGTAAAAATGGTTAAGCTCTGAGTTTTTGAGTATTTCTGTATGGAGCTTTGCAACACCGTTTACACTGAAACCCAGATGTATATCCATATGAGCCATATGGACGGTATCACTATTGTCTATAATGTGCAGGGCGGGATTATCATATTTTCGTCTAACTTTGCTGTCCAGTATTTCTATTATGGGAACAATTTTGGGTGCCACCTTTTTGATGTATGCAAGGGGCCATTTTTCCAGAGCCTCTGCAAGTATTGTATGATTGGTATAAGCCACGGTCTTTGATACTGTGCGTATGGCATCATCCGAGGAAAGTCCCTTTTCCATAAGAAGCCGTATCAGCTCGGTTATAACCATAGATGGATGTGTGTCATTAATCTGAACAACTGCGTATTCGTGAAGGTCATACAGAGTGGAGCCTTTTTTTACAGCCTCCTCTACTATCTTCTGTGCGGCACAGGATGACAGAAAATATTCCTGATAAACACGGAGTATTCTTCCGCCCTCGTCGCTGTCATCAGGATAGAGGAAGAGAGTAAGACATTTTGGTATGTCTGTTTTATCAAATTGTATTCCGTCCTTAACACAGCTCTCGTCCGTGCTGTCGGGGTCAAAAAGGCAAAGAGAATTGACACTTTCGCCCCTGCCTGCCACATCAATTGTGTACATTCTTGTGTTAAGGGTAAATGAGCCGAATTCAACAGGATATACCTTGGAGGTCTTTTTTATAAAAGGATTTTCACAAATCCAGGGGTTGGGCTCTTCCTTCTGACGGTTGTCCCTGAACACCTGACGGAAAAGTCCCATATGATAATTAATACCGATTCCCTCAGCGTTGAGACCGAGATTTGCTATGGAATCAAGAAAGCATGCTGCAAGCCGTCCAAGACCTCCATTGCCCAGCGACGGCTCCGATTCTAAAGGTTCAAGCTCTGCAAGGGATGTACCTATGGAATTTAATTCTCTTTCTGTTTCGTCATACATACCAAGGTTTATCAGGGTATCTGTAAGCATTCTTCCCATAAGAAATTCTGCAGAAATGTAGTAAAGCTTTTTCTTGCTTTCTTTTTTGATGAGCTTTCTTCGGGCAAGCTCGTTTTCCAATTTACGGAGTATTCTGTCAAAAATTTCTTTTTTACTTTTTTGATTTTGCATATGCTCATCTTCCTTTTTGCAGTTTTGATTTAGTATTAGCTGCACATTAGTGATTATACATAAAAAATGAGTCTTTGGATTATTTTTCCAAAGACTCATTGGTTTAATTTGCTTTTTTGCGTAGCTCTTTAAAAACTTGCGGCATATCCTCTTCACTGTAATTGCAGGATACGTGGAAGATGTGACCGTTTTTCATTTTGTAGCTAAGCTCTGCTATGGTAATATT
>JAZPXS010000109.1:0-7090 GCA_045543775.1 Clostridia bacterium | reverse complement strand
CCAATAACTTCATTACATACCACAGTGATGATGAAGCTGTTGCAAAAATAGATGCAACCGGCAAAATCACTGCAGTAGGCGGTGGTGAAGCAAAGATTTGGGCAGAGACAACGGACGGCAACGTTAAATCAAACGAAATTAGTGTAACCATTACAGGAACTCCGCCCGAACCGGAACCCGAGCCCGAACCTGAGCCTGAGCCTGAACCGATTGAAATGTCCGGAGTTAATCTTGTGTATGATGTAGCAAGCTGCATGGGAGATTCAACGGCTCTTTATACGGATTTCTCATATAAAAAGAACCATAACATGTGGGAGTATGCGGCAAATCGTCGTTCACAATACAGCTGGACAGATAACGGATACAATGCACCTCCGTCAAGCGGAGCGCACTTTGCATACAAACCGGGCGGAATTGCCATACGCGCAAACTGCAGCAACTGGTGGGCGATAAAGATAAATGTTCCGGTGGCAGGATATTATCAGCCATACGCACATTACGGAACATACAAAAATGTTGAAAGTATATTTATAGACAGCACGAAAACAAAAGAAAATCTTCCTTCGGGACCGGTAGATGTAATGATGAATTATTATCTCGTTCCCGTAACAGAAGCAGGCGTGAGTGCTGACCTTGCAGGCAGCGAGTTCATCAATGCAAATAACCTTATCGGAAGTGTTAATTGCACGAATGTAAACGGAAGCAACGGACTTGCGGCTGATATGAAGGTATCGACAGATGAGTTTAAAGTCCGCAAGTTTGAAAAAGGTGAGTATTATCTTATCTTTGTTCCGACAGCGAAAACTCCGGCAATACCGGAGGGGTATGACACGTTCGTGGGAACACTTCGCGGAATTGCCGGTAATTTCGTTTTGGACGGAGGCACAGATGCGATTGCTCTCCCTGTTGATATGGAGATAATTGGCGCAGATGTAAATGATCTTGATGCTATAGTGTATATGTCTGATGGTGAAGTTGTTCAGAAGGCAGAAGCAACGTACACCGGATATGATGAAAACATTATTTCTGTTGATGAAAACGGTGTTATAACTCCTCTTGTTACAGAGGGAACTACCCAAGTTACGGTAACAGCAAGTAAAAATGGCGTGTCTGTTTCTAAAACCGTTCCGATTACTGTAGAGCCTCCGAAAATTCCGGGGATTACGGTAACATATGACATTGCGCGCAGGATGGGTGAGGCAACAGAGACAGATCTCCTGTTTACGGACTTCACCTATGAATCCAACGATAACTTGTGGGAGTATGCAGCGAATCGCCGATCACAATACAGCTGGTCAAGCAACGGCACAAACACAACAACCACAAGCGGTGCTCATTTGGTATATCGACCGGGAAAAGGTCTTGCTATACGCGTGAGTCGCAACTGGTGGGCAATAAAAATCAGAGTCAATGAAGGCGGACTGTATCTTCCGAGAGTTTCCTGCGGAACATATAAGAATATGTCTCCATATCAGATAAACGGCGAATATGTATACGAAGAGGACGGCGTTACCCAAAAGCAGGTCCCGGTTGATGTGTATATGAACTACTATTTGATTCCGGCAAAAGAAACAATAGGGTCAGATGGTGTGATTCCCGAGCTTAAAGACGATGCATTTACCAAAGGTAATTATCTGATAGGTTCAGTGCTGTGTACTGATACAAGCATAGCGGATCAGACGATGAAAAAGGCAACACTTACAAAGCGTAATATAGAAAAGGGAGAATATTACCTTGTGTATATGCCATCGTATAAAAGCCCGATAGAGGGAGCGTCAATGGTCGGCACGCTTCGCGCAATTGCGGGTAATCTTACGCTTGATGGTGTAAATAACATAAAAGAAGCTGAGATATCAGCAGATAAGTATGATCTTACTTATTACACACCTGAGTTTGAAGCAAAGGCACAGATAAATGTCGCGGCAAAAAAACTTGACGGAACAGTGCTTACTTCCGATGAACTGGATGTGACATATAAATCTCTTGACCTTGATGTTGCAGAGGTGGATGAAAACGGTGTTGTTACCGGTACAGGTGACGGTGCTGTTGATATTCAAGTAACCGTAAGCGATGGAACAGCTTCGGTATCTGACATCTTAACGTTTAATGTTACTGATATGACCGGAATTAAAAGCACATCGGCAAACATAGATGACGATATGTTTGTACGTGAGAAAAAGCTTATCAGATGGAGTGCCGAGATGAACAGCGGAAACGTGATAGACATTCCGATTGAAAGCGAGGAAATAAAGCTTTCAAATATGAGCGCGCCGGATATTGCTTCCGTTGAGAATGGAATGCTGCAGGCAAAGACTGAAGGTTCCTTCACCGTCAGCTTCAGCAAGAATTTCAGAGGACAAGAGGTGTCTTTTGAAGAAGATGTAACCGTAGTTTTACATGACGGCAAGACAGGGCCCACATATTTTACAAATGAAATGCGAGAAGCAATGAGAGAAAACATTGCAAAATATGATTGGGCAAAGAAAATACAGAAGGATTCAATCAGTGCTGCAGAGAAGATTCTTGACGAAGTTGACATTTTGTATGAGCAACTGCACGGAGAAGGAATACCGCGAGGAAGACAAATCGGTGTTCGCGGAGACGACTACGCTATGTATTGCCGCTATTGCGGGGCATATATAGACGGAACAGATTCATGGGTATTCAATTTCGTAGCTCGCCCATGGAAAATTCAGTGTTCGGCATGTAAGCGTCTTTTCCCGACAAACGATTTTGAAAGCTTTTATAAGCTTGGCCGTGACGGATTAGGATATTTTGATGTTGACCGTGCAAGGCAAGCGCATCACGAAATGCTTTTCCATAAGGATGGTTCGGAATGCACCTGTGAAAAGCCGGCAAAAGCCAATACGCCGGAGTGGTACATCTTCTATGGCTACGGCAACCCTGAAGGCTATCTCTATAACGAGCTTTACCCAGAGATAAGAGACAGCAATACTGATCCGTGGGGAGCTAAGATAACCTGGAATAAGGATAAAGATGGCAACGACCTTGGTGCAGACCTCGGTACATACAAGGATGAATCCGGCAATGTTCTTTGGACAGGCGGCTCTATGTGGGCTGTGGACGATGGCTGGGGATATCTCCCGGGGAGAAAATATGCAGACGGGCTTGAAGAGCGTCATGGCTACATTTCGCTTTACAGCTATGAATTCTGGAGCAATATTTATGGCGATATAAGGGACCTTGCAGACGCATATCTCTACACAGGTGACTTGAAATATGGCAGAGCAGGCGCGCTTATGATTGATAAGATTGCCGATGTATTCCCTGATTTTGATGTTTTCAGCTGGGATTATCCGAACGGAAAGTTTTGGGTAACAGGAACAGGAACATTTAGCGGAGCATTAGTAGGAAGCATAAACGACTCATACCTTGCCCGAGAGCTTATGCTTTCTGCAGATATACTTTATCCGGTGCTTGAGGATGCGACGCTTATTCGCACTTTGGCACAAAAAGCGGAAGAGTTCGGAAACGAAAGAAACGACAAGACAAGCTCGGCAAAGATATGGGAAAACTGGGCAGAGAGGCTTGTTTATACATCGGCGATAATGTGCCAGGACGGTAGAATAGGCGGTAACTTCGGTCAGGCGCAGAATGTTGCGGCAATTGCGGCGATAGTGCTTGATAAACAACCTGAAACAGATGAAATACTTGACTGGATTTATAAAACAGGAGAGCAACCGTATCCGTATAACATACGAACAGGCGGTAGTATGACGACTACACTCATTGACCAGGTTGACCGTGACGGTATGGGTGATGAAGCATCTCCGAGATACAATACATCCTGGATATCCAACCTTACCAATTTTACAAAAGCTGTTTCAAAATATACCGGAGAGGGAGATTATAACCCATATAAGAACCCCAAATATGCTAAGATGCATGAACCGCAGATGAACATAATTCTCACAGGCAATAAGCATCCTAATCTTGCGGATTCCGGAAGTCCGGCAACGGTTGCGCTCAACGGCGGTACAACTGTTTGGCTGGAAGCGTTCAAAAATATCGAAGATGAAAGTCTCAAAAAGAAAATAGCGCAGCTGCTCTATATTTTCAACGGCAACAAAACAGAAGGATTGAAATATGACATTTTCACTGAAAATCCGGAGAGCGCTGAAGACGATATTGCAGAATATGTGGACGAAAACGAGACACTTGGAAGTTTGATGCTTACCGGCTACGGATTTGCGGCTCTTCGTGACGGTGGAAATTATGCATCTGCAAGTGCATCAACGCAGAATAATACTCACCGTGATTTCTGGATATGGTTTGGACGAATCGGAGTAAGCCATTCTCATCAGGATGGACTAAACCTCGGTATGGATGCATTTGGTCTCGATATCGCCCCGGATCTCGGATATCCGGAGGAAACAAGTTATGCACCCAACCGTCTGCAGTGGGTGGATGCAACCATTTCACACAATGTTGTAGCTGTCAATGATCAAAATCATAAGAATCTTACGACAGCAAACGGTGATCCTATCCATGGCTTCCCGAAGCACTTTGATGATGCCGGAAGAGTTAAGGTTATGGATATAGAATACGATGAAGTGTATGATGAAACGGAAAATTACCGCAGAACGCTTGTTATGGTACAGGCAAACGATGATGTTTCATACGGCATAGACTTCTTCCACGTAACGGGAGGAAACAAGCATACCTACAGTTTCCACAGCCAGGCTGAGAACGCATATCCGATAAGCGGACTTGAGCTTACAAAACAGGTGGACGAAAACGGAAATTACATCGGCACATATGCAGGTGTTGACGGCAAAGATCCGGAAACCGGCGAGTATATCGCTTACGGTCCTGATCCGTGGACACAGGATAAGTGGGAGTATGAAACAAAATATCCGCGAGGATATACATGGATGAACAAAATCCGTCGCGATAAAGACCCTGAAGCTCAGTTTACGGTAGAGTTTGATGTTCAGGATTACCGCAAGGTGCTGAAAGATGGTAAGGGAATAAAGCTGCGTATGACACAGCTTAATAATTTCACGCCTACCGAGGTCGCAATAGTAGGTGGTTACACCCCGCAAAAGTCAGATACCGGAATGCTTCCAAAGACGCTTGACTATGTTCTTGTTCAGCGCGAGGGCTCTGAGGGAGAAAAGCTTGACAGCTTGTTTACAACTGTGTTTGAGCCGTATCGTAACACTCCGTACATCACTTCAATTGAACCCGTTGAAGTTGTTCTGAAAGAAGGAACAGAAAATGCGGGAGATATGGCACGTGCGGTTAAGGTGTCGAGAGTAAATGATGATGAATCGTATACAGACTATGTTGTATATGCAACCAACACAGATGTTGTTTATACAGTAAAAGACAGTGCTGAAAACGGCAACGCAGTGTTTGATTTCTCAGGCTTTACCGGAGTATACACATTAAACAAAAATAATGCAGTTATTTACCGATATGTCAATGACGGCACACTCATCGGAGAAGAAACTGGCAAAAAGAGTGAGTATACAGGAACGGTAACGGGATTCCAGAAGGAACTTGCATTTAATAACTACATTGACGTCAATATAGACTGTGATGATTTATCTGAGCTTACAGATAAATACATATATGTAAATAATGACGGTGTAGAGAACGGTGTATACAGAATTATTTCAGCAACTGACGAAGCTGAAGGACTTGCTGAAGGAGAGGTTCGTCTCGATATAGGAACGGTAACTCTTATCAGAGGACATAAGGATAAGAAAAATCCCGAGCACGGCTATGTATTTAATATAAAAGAAAGACAAAACTTCTCAATACCAATGTCATTTGTTGACCAAAGTCTTCCGGAATTTGAACCCGTGTCGGATTCTTTGAGCACTTCTGCGGGCAGCTCAATAAGTGTAACAGTAAAGGCAATAAGCCCGATAGTAACAGACACACCGACTATTACTTATATCGGAGCAGCGCTTCCTCGAGGTGCTTCGCTCAATTCAGAGACCGGAGAGTTTACATGGAAACCGACATCATCTCAGATTGGCGAAAACCACGTTGCAATAACTGCACGTGACAGCGACGGTCGTGAGGAAACCATCCACTTTGATATAACGGTTTACGGTTCGACAACGGGAAGTCCCTCATCTGATAAATCCGAAGCTCCTGGAACAGGTACTACAGATACACCTGCCGGTGGCGGCGGTGGAGGAGGCGGTGGCGGCGACGCCGCACCGACCGACAAACCGGATGATACAGCAAACACTGATGAGAACGACGCATCCGGTGAAAACGGAGAGGGCGAAGCTTCAACACAACCCGATGCAGGAAATGGAGGTTCCGATGCTCTGCAATTCATAGATATTGATAATCACGCTTGGGCGGCAGATTCTATCAATACGCTTGCAGACAAAGGAGTAATCCGTGGTACAAGCGGGAATACCTTCTCACCGGCAGCGAATATAACAAGAGCTGATTTTGCAATCCTTCTTGTTCGCGCATTCGAACTTGAGTCGGATAGTGCAGAAAACTTCGCTGATGTAAATGCTTCTGACTATTTTGCATCAGAGCTTGCAATAGCGCGAAATAACGGAATTGTCGGAGGTATCGGTGATAACAAGTTCGCACCTCGCAACACAATCACCCGTCAGGATATGATGGTAATTGTATACCGCGCGCTTACAAAGCTCGGTGTAGAGCTTCAAAGTGCAGATGTCGATTATGAGGATTTTGCGGATGTTTCAGACTATGCACAGGATGCAGTAAAATCGCTCGCAACAAGTGGCCTTGTGAACGGAAAGAGCGGCAAAATCGCCCCGACCGATTACACGACCCGTGCAGAGGTTGCTGTGCTTGTAAAAAGAATACTTGATTACATGGCAAAATAGTGTAACAGCTTTGCAAGGGACATGTATGTCCCTTGCAAAGAAAGAAGGAAACGTTGGGATTATGAAAAAAATAACGCTTTTCACAAAGAAAAGTCAAGTGGAAAAAATGTTCTCGCAATCTCATCTTGAAAGACTTGGCAGCTTAGGTAGTCTGCATATCTACGACAGAGACGATTACGATGACAGAAAATACATACTTGACTTTATAAAAGACAGTGAGCTCATTGTCACGGCATGGG
>JAZPXS010000108.1:0-4051 GCA_045543775.1 Clostridia bacterium | reverse complement strand
ACCGCTTGGCCTCCGACTTACCATGCAAAAAAAGACTGGCATCAAGATTATACAGCCTTTATATAATGAGCTTGCGTAGCAAACTCAATGAATTGCCTTACGGCATGAATTGAAAAATAAATTTTCATAAATTGAGCCATGCGGCTAATGAATTGCACTAAAGTGCATTAAACGGCATCTACGTCGTGCACTGATTATAAAATAATACCATAAATATGAATAACGAAAGAGGGAAAAGCTATGAACAGAATTGAACACAGAGAAGAGGAGTGGATGTTCCCCTTTGTGGAATACTCTCCCGAAGTAAAAAAGGAAAAAATGCCCCTGATAATTCAGCTTCACGGTGCAGGAGAGAGAGGGCACGGCAAGGAGGATCTTGCACTTGTTGATGTACACGGATTTTCCAAGCATCTTGCGGAAAATGACTATGACTGCATCTTTGTTATGCCCCAGTGTCCCGTGGATAGTTTCTGGGCGGCAAGAGTGGAGTCCATCGTAAAGTTTGTGGAACAGCTAAAGGCAGAGTTTGATGTTGACGAGGACAGAGTATACCTCACAGGGCTCAGTATGGGCGGCTTTGGTACTTGGTACACTGCAATGGCAAGGCCTGACCTTTTTGCGGCAATTGCACCTGTGTGCGGAGGCGGTATGGCATGGAACGCAGGAGTTCTCACAATGCCTGTGTGGGCGTTCCACGGTGCTGAAGACAGCGTTGTGAATGTAAGAAACTCTGATGAAATGGTAGAAAAATTAAAGTTTTTTGAAAAAGATGTCAAGTATACCCGCTATGACGGTGTAGACCACAACTCATGGCAGTATACCTATAACAGGGAAATGGTTGAGTGGTTTTTGAGCAAAAAGCGAAATGCTTAATTTAGTGTAAAGGAGAACAAAAAATGGGCGGTTTTATAGGTTTTGTAATATTTTTATTGGTTATTATTCTTATTCCAAATGTCAAGATAGTTCCTCAGGCACATGAGTTTGTCATTGAATTTCTGGGAAAGTATAAGGCAACATGGGGTGCAGGTATCCATGTAAAGATACCGTTTATTGAAAGAATTTCCAAAAGAGTTACTCTGAAAGAGCAGGTTCTCGATTCACCTCCTCAGCCTGTTATCACCAAGGATAATGTAACAATGCAGATTGACACGGTCATATACTATGCTGTATATGATTCCAAGCTTTTTGCTTACGGTGCGGTAAATCCCATATCTGCCCTTGCCAACCTTGCGGCAACAACGCTCAGAAACATTGTAGGTGAATTGGAGCTTGACGGAACACTTACCTCCAGAGATACTATCAATGCAAAGATGACAACAATCCTTGACGAAGCCACAGACAAGTGGGGCATCAAGGTTAACCGTGTTGAGCTTAAGAACATTATTCCCCCTCAGGAAATACAGAAATCCATGGAAAAGCAGATGAAGGCGGAGCGTGACAGACGAGAAACCCTTCTCCAGGCAGAAGGTCACAAGGCTGCGGCTATCACCCGTGCAGAGGGCGATAAGCAGGCGATGATTCTTGCCGCCGAGGGTGAAAGAGATGCCGAAATTGCCCGTGCCGAAGGTGAAGCAAAGGCTATATACTTAAAGAAAAAGGCTGAAGCTGACGGTCTTGCGGCACTAAAGAGTGCAGGTGCAGACGGTGCAGTGCTTGAACTTAAAAAGTATGAGGCTCTTGTGGCCATGTCCGATGGCAAAGCATCCAAGATAATTGTTCCCACAGATGCGGTGGAAATGACAAAGGCAAACGTAGTATTTTCCGAAACAACAGGAATAGGGGATGTTACACCGGTGGGTGAGGATGAACCCGAATTGCCGAAGGAAGACCCCTGCTGCGAAGAATAAGAGGATAACGATGGAAAATTTAAAAAAGGAAATACTCTCCGGTATTCCAACATACACGCCGGAGAGTTATGCTTGGTATGGCATTGATGAATTTGAAAATCTGATATACGAAAAAGAGGGCTGCAAGATTTACGGAGATGCCATTCAGGCGGCACTGGATAAGTATAAGTGTGTTCGGATTTCCAAAAGAGACAGTATGTATCTGGAAAAACCCATAATAATGAAGTCGGGCTACAGACTAAAGCTGGATAGGTATCAGCATATTGCAAATCTTCCTGACCTTCGCACCTGCCTTATCCGTAACGACAGCATAATAAATGCCGAAACAAAAAGGGCAACTCACAGGGAGTATGATACTGATATATCCGTAGATGGCGGTATATGGGATGGCGGACTTAAAAGCACAGACGGTGAGGATAAGCGTCTTGCCACGGGACTTGTTCCCGAGTACAAATGTGCACTTTCCATAATGCTGTTTGCAAATATAGAAAATCTTGTTGTTCGCAATGCCGAATTTAAAAACGGAGGCATAAACTATGCCGTTCAGCTTGGCAGCATAAAGCATTTTCACATAAGTGAGCTTACATACATACGTTACGGCAGAGACGGAGTTCATGTAAACGGTCCTGCATCCTACGGGGAAATATGCAATCTCACCGGAGAAAATATGGAGGACGATATGGTGGCATTAAATGCCTGGGACTGGGATACATCCGCAGTAACCTTCGGAACTATTGAAAACATATATGTTCACGACAACAAGTCCACCAACAATGAGCTGAGGCTCTTACCGGGAAGAAAAATGTATGAAGATGACTATGTTGACTGCGATATAAAGAACTGTATTCTGGAAAGACTTTCGGGAATATATACATTCAAGCTCTATTGCCAGCCTAATATTTCCAATGCGGAAATAGAGGGATATCACGATGTTTCCGGAACAGTGGGTAATATCAGCAATGTGTGGTTTAAGGATATCGATATCAACGAAAATAAAGACAGCGGTTTTCACGGACTTCCGGTAAACGGGATATTTGATGTCTGTGCCAACTGCCGTGATTTGCATTTCGAAAACATCCGAGTGCTTTCCACCAGACAAGAGGTGGAAAAACGAGGTATGAAATTTATGAGTGCGGGGCCACTTTCTGCAGTGTGGAAAAACGGTTCCGAAAATCCCGAGGACTGGGGAGAAGTTTTTGATCCCGATGCAGTTTGCTGCGTAGAGGATATATATTTCAGCAATGTCAGCTTCTTGGACGGAAAAGCCACTACCCGTGAAGAACTTACAAAGGAGATTACAATGAAAATAAACCCTGATTATCCGCGAACCACCCCAAGGGGAGGAACAGGTTATGGGAAAATCGGCAGAGTTTATATTGACTGAGAGGAGTATACTATGAAAGCACTTATTACCGGCGCAAGCTCTGGATTTGGATGGGATATGGCTCATATTCTTTCCGATATGGGCTATGACATAATTGCAGTTGCAAGACGAAGAGAGCTTCTGGAAAAGTTAAAGAGCGAGCTGAAAACCAATGTGGAAATTGTGTGCTGTGATATAACAGACCGCACATCTTGCGAGGAGCTTGCAAAGAGAGCTGGGGAGGTAGATATCCTCATTAATAATGCAGGCTTTGGAGTGTTCGGAAGCTTTTGTGAAACAGATCTTGACAAGGAGCTTACTATGATAGACACAAATGTTAAGGCACTGCATATTATGACCAAGCTCTTTTTGCCTGAATTCAAAAAGAGAAATTCAGGATATATTATGAATGTTGCATCCTTGGCATCGTTTTTCCCGGGGCCGCTATTTGCGGCATATTATGCCACAAAGTCCTATGTACTGAGGCTTACTCAGTCCATACAAGAGGAACTAAGGCGTGATAAATGCAATGTAAAGATTTGTGTGCTTTGCCCCGGTCCTGCCCACACGGGATTTGCCGATGCCGCAAAGGTCAACTTCGGAACAGGAAGCGAGGGCGGCATAGCATCAAAAGTTGTTCTTACAAGCCGTGCGGTGAGCGAATATGCAATTAAAAAGATGTTCAAAAATAAAACCGTGATAGTGCCCGGCTTTATTATGCGGTGTGCGGTGTTTGCAAGACATCTGCTTTCCGACAAGCTTCTTGCAAAGGCGGTATATACAGTTCAAAGCAAAAAAATGGTTATTAAGTAAAAAAACTATTGACAACTGACTTTCGGTG
>JAZPXS010000107.1:0-1966 GCA_045543775.1 Clostridia bacterium | reverse complement strand
GCATATTTCCTGACAGTTACCAATACATTTTGCACGGGACAAAATATACTTGTGGATGGCGGCGAGTCCATTAATTTTAATTTTGTTTGGAAAGAGTAAGAATGGATACTCGTTTTGTATGTGTCCAATAATTTTCCAAAGCGTATTTGCTGTCGAAAAAGCTTGACTTAGAGCTTTGCTTGTGCTATACTATGAAAAATAAATATTCACACAAAGTGTCGGTCATGTCGCGTGACGATATGGTCGGTGAAAAGGGAACCCGGTGAGAATCCGGGACGATACCAGTCGCTGTATGCATTTGAATGTGTTTACGCCCGTCGGCGAAAGCCGGTCATTGGGAAACTGAGAAGGCAGGATGCAAAAATGCGGACAATTTGTCTATATGGTGCGAGTCACAAGACCTGCTTTGATATTATTCCGTAAGTGCTTTTTGGCATAGGGATGATGTTTTCGGATTGATGTGTTTTTTTATCATCCGGATTGTGATTCATCACAGAAAAACTCAGCTGTGGTAATTTTTGAAAAAATTACCGCAGTTTTTTTGTTGTCTGCGGTAGGAGGTGCCAAAGTGTCTTAACAACAAATAAGTTTTTTAAGAAAGGATGAATCAAATTGCAAAAAAGATTTAAAAATTTTACAGCATTTTTATTATTAATCACAATGCTTGTATCAATACTTCCTGTGGGAGCTATGGCTTCGGACAGCATTACGGCATATGTCACCGTGGTACAAAACGGCGAATTTGCAACAGGGAAAAACAGCGAGCCTATGGCTTATGTTCCCGTTACATTAGATAGTCAGTCACCAACGATAGATAAGGCATTTACCACCTTGCACGACACCTATTATGCAGACGGCTTAGCCGGATATGGTGTAGCCGATATGGAATGGGGTACCTCCATCACAAAATTCTGGGGTGTAAGTTCCGACTCTGTCAGCTACTACAATAACAATTCTTTTGCTTCGGGACTGACAGACAGTATTGAAGACGGTGCACATCTTGTCTTTTGGTTCTATCAGGATACAACAGGCTGGTCTGATGCCTACACCTTCTTTGATAAGACTACTGCCAATGTGTCGGGTGATGATGCTCTGGAGCTTACTCTTACCAAGGCAGACTATTCGGGAAGTTCTCCCCTGTCTGATGCAATAATCACCGTAGACGGCACAGAATATGCCACAACCGATAGTGAGGGCAAAGCATACCTGACATTTGAAGAGGGCGGTACATATATTGTCTCCGCCAAGTCTGCCGATTCCTATATTGTGCCCCCTGTCTGCATTGTTACTGTAACGGAGGAGGGCAAACAGGATGCGGAATATGTGGAGGCAGACAAGAAAGCTCTCGATATCTCCTACACTGACGGACAAAATATCAATCTCCCCAAAACAGGTAAAAGCGGAAACACCCTGATTGAATGGACCTCTGACAGTGCGTGTGTAGATGCCGATACAGGTGCAGTGACTATGCCCGATGAGGATACAGCTGTCACTCTTACAGCTACAATACAGTGCAATGACATATCCGACACCAAGGAATTTACAATCACAATTCCCGGGCGTATGACTAGAGCAAAAGCAGCCGTAGAAGCAGATACTCTGAAACCCATCGAATATACCAACGCTACGGATTCAGGCTACAAATACGACTCCGCTGAAGATGACACCAATATACTTTCGTTAGCTCGTGAGATAATCGGTGATGACAATATTACCGTGGAATTTGCGCAAAGCTTCACTGCTACGGACATTATTTCCGATGACGGCACCATCACCTACCCCACCGATGAAGCAAAAGAAATCACCCTGCCGCTCACATTAAGCTTCAACGGACAAAGCGAAGAGGTAAGTGTGAGTGCTGTAATCCCCAAGCACGCACAGACCAAAGCAGAAGCCATAGTTTCAATGAAAACGGCTATGGCGACATATATGAACGATCCCAAAGTACTGGGCAGTAACCCCAAGT
>JAZPXS010000106.1:0-2120 GCA_045543775.1 Clostridia bacterium | reverse complement strand
TAACAGAGGCGAACTGTCTGGAACCAGTCGGCTATGTGAATACCTTTCATATTGTAGTCTTTAAGAACACGGCAGGTCTGATCTATAAAAAAGTCTTCATACAGACTTCCGTCTGCAAAGTGCTTAAGGAGGTAGTGATACATACGAACTCCGCCACGGGCGTGTGCTATTACTTCCGGATGTTCATACACCCACTCATTGTGAAAGCGGTTGTCAAGAGTATGGGCAAAAAGTGTAAAGTAAAGTCCGCTTCCGGCTTCCTTAAGTCCTGTTGCCAGTGCACGGACGTCGTGGTTTGTCCACTCCTGACGCTGTCTTTCCGCATTAAAGGGTATACCGAAGTATGCACAGTTGTCGGCAGGGAGAATGTATTCCTCTTCCATTCCTCTGTATGTATGAACAAAGTCTGCGTGATGCACAAGGGCGTACACTCCGTCGGGCACAAAGCCTGTCTGTTCAAGAAATCTTTTAACTCCCTTGTCGGGATCATTTTTTTCAAATCCGAGAAGCTGAGTCCAGGTAAACACCTTTCCTCCGTTGGTTTTCTTTGTAATCATATCAAAACCTCCAATCGTATCTATTATAAAATAAAAAGAGGATTAAAACAATACCGATATATTACTCAAAATAAAAAAGGCGGTGCATTTTTTTGCACCGCCGTGGAAAATATTGATAATTCTTATTTGTTTTCGCCTTCAAACATAGAAATCTGTTCCTTTAATTCTGCTTTATGCTTTTCCATAAGAGCTTTGATTCTGTTTACGGGAACAAGAAGCTGGCTTATTGTTTCGTCGTGGTTTATTGTGTCTATAAGCAGGGAGATATACTTGGACATATCTACCTCGCAGTACCATTCCTTTGTTTTGAGTTCGGGCATACGGTAAACAAGATTTGTGGTAAATACCTTATTGATGTGACCTTTTTTGTAAGCTTCATCAAAGGATTCAAGTCCGTTGCAGAAAAGACCGAATGCAGTAAAGATGAATATTCTTCTTGCACCCTGAGCCTTACACTTTGCACCGATATCAAGAACAGATTCACCGGAGGATATCATATCGTCAACTATCATAACATCCTTACCCTCAACGCTGTTACCAAGATATTCGTGAGCTTCGATGGGGTTTTTGCCGTTTACTATAACAGAGTAGTTTCTTCTCTTATAATACATACCGAGGTCAAGTCCCAGTACTGAGGAGTAGTACATACATCTGTTCATACCGCCTTCGTCAGGGGAGATAACTATTGTGGATTCCTTGTCATAGTTGATATCGGGTACTGCTCTTGTGAGAGCCTTGAGCATCTGATATGTAGTCTGAACATCGTCAAAGCCGGAAATCGGGATAGCATTCTGAACTCTTGCATCGTGAGCATCAAAGGTGAGAATGTTGGTAACTCCCATATTAACCAGCTCCTGAAGTGCCAGTGCACAGTCAAGGGATTCTCTTGATGTTCTTCTGTGCTGTCTGCCCTCGTAGAGCATAGGCATAACAACGGTGATTCTTCTTGCCTTACCGCTTATTGCAGCAATAATTCTCTTGAGATCCTGATAGTGGTCGTCAGGACTCATATGGTTTTCCACCCCGTACATTTTGTAGGTAACACCGTGGTTAAATACATCGCAGATGATGAATACATCATTACCTCTTACGGTTTCGTTAAGAACACATTTTGCTTCGCCGGAGCCAAAACGGGGACATTTGATTTTTGCGATATATGTTTCCTCTTCTTCAAATTCCGCACGGAATCTCTTAAGGTAAAAATCGATTTTGTCTGCAAGTTCCTCGCAGCCTTTCATACAAATAACGGTAAGTTTGCCGTAAATCGGCTTTCTTTCGTGGGTAGACACAATAGTTTCCTCCTAAATATTCGGTTTTCTAAAGTAATTCTAACACAAATGTCGGCTCTTTTCAACATAATAATTTAATTTTTTATAAAAAATAATCTCTTTTTTAAATTATAAAATATTGCAAATTGACATCTACCAATGATTGTAGTATAATTTAAGCACACAGGAGTCGAACTCCGTATGGTTTTAAAATGACAAATTTGTCTGATACCGCATAAAATCTCTTGAAAATACGTCAGTATTCTCTTCGATATTTTATTTGTCTCATCCAAAT
>JAZPXS010000105.1:0-2553 GCA_045543775.1 Clostridia bacterium | reverse complement strand
AGGATTATATCAATGTAATTGCCTGCAGATATTGTGACGGCAATGCTTACAGATATGGTCCCCTTTTGGGCGGAGCAAAATATGTATGCGAAACTTTGGGCGGATACTACGGGGACGACGGTAAGGTTTACGGTCTTGAAGCCCATCCAACCAAGGCGCCGACCGAGGATGGTATTACTCCCTTCTCATGTACAGAAAACTATTTAACAAACAACCCCAATATGTACAGAAAAACTGCTACATACAGAGCATACAGCCGTGATACAGACTCAAACATTCCGCTTCTTCCGAATGTTTATACATGGAATTTTGACAGCAAGCGTATGCAAATTCTTGAACGTACAGATGGCTCTGTGTGGATGGCGAGTGTTCTTCATCCGTCAACCAATGCCGACCTTATTGCAATGACGGGCGGATACGAAAGCTCAAACGTATTTCAGGTTTCGCAGGCTACAAAAAATAAGGTTGATGCTGAATATTTCGACATAGATGATGTAAAGCTTATTACAACAGAAAGCCTTAAGTTTACAGATGTGGCGGATGATGCATGGTATGCAAATAGCGTTAAATGGGCAGTAGATAGGGGCATTACAGCAGGAACATCTGCAACAACCTTCTCGCCTGATAATACCTGCACAAGAGCACAGATTCTTACATTTATGTGGCGTGCCGTAGGCTCGCCGAAGGTGAGCAGTGGTAACCCCTTCAGCGATGTAAAAGAGTCTGATTATTACTACGATGCAGCACGATGGGCTTATGAAAAGGGTATGGTAACGGGAAGCAAATTTGAAGGTGACACACCTTGTACAAGAAGCGCAACTGTCGTGTACTTATGGAAAAACGCAGGTTCACCATACACTTCATATTACGGAAGCTTTGCAGATGTAACGGCAGGCTCCGGCTTTGCATCAGCAGTAGCCTGGGCGGTGGAAAATGGAGTAACTTCGGGTACATCCGAAACAACCTTCTCACCTGACACAACCTGCACAAGAGGTCAGATTGTAACCTTCCTTATGAGAGCGCTCAATAAATAAAAAATATATAAAGAGGAGATTAAAAATGAAAAAATTTATTTGTTTATTTTTGACAATTGTAATGGCTTTATCCTTATTTACAGTTAATGTATTTGCAGATGAAGTTGGCAAAGCGATTGAAATCTTGGAGGCAGCAAAAAAAACAGATTTTGCCTATAACGATATGTCGTTGGATTCTTTCGTGAACTTTGTTCAGAAGCTTATTCCCGAATCTATGAATATTACAGTTCAACCTTCTCCCATGGGAAATAATTTCAGATGCAAAAATGCAACACCTTACAAAACAGGCTCTGTATCAGCTGACCTTGAATTTTCCTACAATGGTGCATATCCGTACAAAAGAACTGACGATGTTTCGTTTAAAATTCCTAAGCTTGAAAGAGAAATCGTTCAGCGCTTCTCCGATGTTACCCTGGATAAATATTACTCAGAAGCCGTAGACTGGGCTGTAGTGGAAAATATTACAACAGGTACATCAGAAACAACATTCTCACCTGATGCAACCTGTACTCGTGCACAGATTATCACATTTATTTATCGTGCGTATGGATCTTCACCAATCAGTAAGACATATAAAACAAGCTTTAAAGATATATCAAAGGATGATTATTTCTATAATGCAGCATGCTGGGCAGAGGCGAACGGCATTTTAACCGGCAGCAAATTTGAAGGAGATAAGGCTTGCACACGTTCAGATGTAGTTACTTATCTTTGGAAAAAAGCAAAGTCACCCGAGCAGTCAACAAAAACGCAGTTTACAGATGTTTCATCCTCTGCAAAATATGCGCAGGCTGTTAACTGGGCTGTAAAAGAGGGAATTACAAGCGGAACAAGTGACACAACATTTTCACCAAAATCAACCTGCACCAGAGGTCAGATTGCCACAATGCTGTTCAGAGCATTTGTGAAATAAAATATTAACTTTACATTGTTTTGAAGAAATTTAGTAATAATTGCACCTAGGTGTAAAAGATACTCGACCTTTCTTATCTGCACTAAATATTTGAATCTTTGTCCGATATGGTCCCCTTTTGGGCGGTGTAAAATGGAGTAACCTCGGGTACATCTGAAGCAACCTTCTCACCTGACACAACCTGCACAAGAGGTCAGATAGTAACATTCTTAAAGAGAGCGTTGAGATAAGGAGTAATAAATAAAAATGAAAAGAATTTTAGGAATCATTTTATCATTATGTATGCTTTTAAGCATACTTCCGGCAAATGTATTTGCGGCAACGCAGATAGGCCGTTCGGATGTTACCGTAAATGAACCTGAAGTGGGTGCAAAGCCCATTGCTTCTGCTACGCTTTTTAACCAGAGTCTGGAGGTTGTAAATGTTGAATGGGTCGGAGAGCTTGATGCAAACGGTTGCTTTATGGCAAACACGGCATATACTATCAATATTACAATCAGAATCAAAGCAGGACAGGATAAGTATCTTGTGGACAACGGTGGCTTCAGGATAAACAGAAGGAATGCCACTATGACAAATATGTCTGAAGATAAACAACAGGCGGTT
>JAZPXS010000104.1:0-3771 GCA_045543775.1 Clostridia bacterium | reverse complement strand
TCTCTGGCAGGAGATCTGGGCATAAGCGTAAAGGAAGCCAGAGACTATATTCAGAATTATTTTGACAAATACCGCGGTGTAAAAAAATATATGGACAGCGTAATAGAGGAGGCCAAAGAAAAAGGCTATGTGGAGACTATGTTTTCCAGACGGCGTACCATTGCCGAGGTCAATTCCTCCAACTTTATGGTGCGTTCCGCAGGGGAGAGAATGGTTCGCAACACCCCCATTCAGGGCAGTGCCGCCGACATAATAAAGCTGGCTATGGTAAATGTCTACCGTGAACTTAAAAAGGGCGGTTTCAGATCTTCGCTTATTCTTCAGGTTCACGATGAACTTATAATAGAAGCCTACGAGGACGAAATTGAGCAGGTGACAAAAATTCTTACAAAGTGTATGGAAAATGCCGCAAAGCTCTCAGTTCCGCTTGTTGCCGAGGCAAGCTGCGGCAAAAGCTGGTATGATGCCAAATAAAAAAGGACGGTAGCTATGATAATAGGAATTACTGGCGGCTCGGGAACGGGCAAAACCAAAGCAAGTGAATTTTTTTGCAAAAAAGGATTTCTTGTTATAGATTGCGACAAGCTTTCACGAAAGGTGTGCGATAAGGGTACCCCGTGTCTTGCAGAGCTTAAAGACTTTTTTGGCGAAGGAATTATTGCACCCGACGGCACTCTTATGAGACGGGAGCTGGGGAGAATTGTCTTTAATGACAAGTCAAGTCTTGAGAAACTGAACCAAATAACCCATAAGTATATAACACGGGAGCTTGAAAACATAATAAAAGCCAACGAGGGCAGAGATATACTGATAGATGCACCTCTGCTCTTTGAGGCAGGACTGGAAAAACTATGTGACAAAACCCTCTGTATTCTTGCAGACCGCGAGGTGCGTATCCGCCGCATTACGGAGAGGGACTCTATATCCCGTGATGATGCAAAAGACCGCATATCCAGTCAGAAGGATGACGGTTACTACATATCCCGTTGCGATTATGCGGTATACAATAACGAAAGTGAGCATATGCTTATAAATGAATTGACAGAAATTTTCGGAGGCACAAATGGCAGGTAAAAAGAAAAAGAATACATTCTCATACATAATAACAGCACTTGTCCTGTCGGCAGTAATAACTCTTTGCCTTAATCCGATTATAAGGCTTGTGTATCCCTTGGAATATGCCGGTATAATAGAAGAAAATGCCAAAATAAGAAAGCTTGATGCATTCCTCGTTATGGGCATAATAAGTGCAGAAAGCGGCTTTGACAAAAATGCTCAGAGCCACAAGGACGCCAAGGGACTTATGCAGCTTACGGAGGATACCGCAAGCTGGTGTATGGGAAATCTGCAGGTGGAAGTTCCGGAGGGTGACCTTGCAAATCCCGGGACTAACATAGCCATAGGTTGTGCGTATCTGGAATACCTCATTGACCGCTATGACGGCAATATTGAAACGGCTTCTGCCGCATACAATGCAGGCCCCGGCAATGTGGATAAGTGGCTCGGTGACAAAAGATATTCTGATGGAAAAAATACACTAACCAATATCCCTTTTCCTGAAACTAAGGACTATGTGGAAAAGGTGATAAAAAGGGCAGAAATATATAGAAAACTTTACAAATAATGTATATTTGTAAATCAAGAATTTTTTGTGTTAGGTTGTTTGCACAAAAAATTCTTTTCTTTTTGTGGCATTTGATAAAAATGAATTTTTCGTAAGATTTTTTTAACATTAAGCTTGCTTTTAAAATGGTTTCAATGTATAATGTAACATAGTATAGTAGTACTGAGAAAATAGGTGGTTATTTTTATGAAAGGTGTGAAAATATAATGAAAAAGGTAATCTCAATCATTATCACTACTATGTTGGTTATTGGTGTGCTTTGCGTATGTACTGCATTGGCTGCTGAGCCTGCTGTTGACGTTACAAGAGGCGACAACAACACAACGGTCACAGTTACAGCAAGTACACTTCAACCTGAGGAAGAGACAACAATCCTTGTTGTTGACAAGGGTGCAACTATCTCCGATGCTTTCGCAAATACACTCAAAATCAAACATATCGACCAGGTTACAGCTTCCGACAAAGGTGTTGCTACATTCAAGTTTATGTATGCAGACAATGCAGGCCTCGATGTTTATGTAGGCTATGCTACAATGGCTGCAGATGCAGACCCCGTTGAGGATGTAGTTGACGAAGTAACAACAGGCGGTGATCCTGTAGATCCCGGTCCTGTAGATCCTGATCCTGAAGATCCTAAGTTACCTGCTGATTTTATGTATGGTGATGTTAACCATGATGTAACAATCAATGTATCTGATGCTTCTGCAGTTATAAGTTACATATTGAGCGAAGTACCTTTCAAAGATGCTTCCGGTAATGTTTACGAATATGGTATTAAGGCCGCTAATGTCGATGCAAGTGTTAATGAGGAAAATGCTCCTACAATCAATGTTTCTGACGTTAGCTTGATCATCAGTTGGATTCTCAATCCCAGTATAGAATTCCCTGCTGCAGGTAAATAATAAAGCAAGGTATTCGATTACAAATCAATTACGGAGGTAACAAGTATGCAAATCAGAAACAGCCATTTTAAAAGAATTATATCAATTCTTGTGGTTTTGATGTTTTCATTAACTCTCTTGCCGGCTAATCTCGCTTTTGCAGGAACAACAGATGAAGCAGATTACATATTTACTTTATCAAGCAACAAACCATCTGTAAAAGCAGGAGAGCAGATAATTCTCACTGTTACTGTAGAAGGTCTTTTAAATAACCTTAATGCAATTCAGTATGAGATAGACTTTGACAGTGCAGAGTTTACAACAAGCACAGAAGTAGATGAAGAAACCGGAATATATCCTTTATGCTTTACTAAGGCTTGGTATGATAGCCTCGGAACAAGACCCGGTACAAATGCCGGAAAGGGTATAGGTTTTATAAATGAGCCTGAAAAGAGTGTATATCAGGATGTATTCAAAATGATATACATAAAGAGTGGACGTAAGATCACAGAAACAAGTGATTTGTGGAATAAGAAGAGTGCAAACATCGGTGAAATTATATTCACAGCTGTAAAGGATATAGATGATGTATCCAAGTGCTTTACACTTCTTGAAGGAAGCAAGCTTGTTCTTGAAATCCACAACGGAACACAGGGTGTTCCCCAGAAGGTAAAAGCAGAACAGATTCCTGAACCTAAGCTCCCCGAAGATGTAAAGGCAGCAATCGAAGCAATCGGTAAGATTGGTACTGTAGAATATACAGATGCATCCAAGGCACTTATTGATGCTGCAAGAACAGCATATGATGCAATAACACCCGAAGCAAATAAAGAACAGGTTAACAACTACGCAGTTCTTACAAAAGCGGAAGATGATTACAAGGCACTTGACAATGCTGTAAAGAATGTTCAGGAGCTTATTGACGCTCTCAAGGATTATGAAGCAATAAACGCAGAAAACATTGAAGCTGCAAAGGCAGCTGTAAAGGCAGTAGACGATGCTTGTGAAGCTCTTAGCACTGAGCAGAAAGCGGCACTTGACACTACAATTCTTGAAAATGTAAGAGCTGCAATTAACGGATATGTTCCTCCTGCACCTCCTGCAGAAGAAGAATATGTATTCAAGTTAACTAGTGATAAACCATCTGCAAAAGCAGGAGAGCAGATAATTCTCACTGTTACTGTAGAAGGTCTTTTAAATAACCTTAATGCAATTCAGTATGAGATAGACTTTGACAGTGCAGAGTTTACAACAAGCACAGAAGTA
>JAZPXS010000103.1:0-2724 GCA_045543775.1 Clostridia bacterium | reverse complement strand
GTTGTCTGGGTTGGTTGTCTTTCCTAAGACCGCTTGGCCTCCGACTTGTATATCTTGCAGGTGGCTGTGTAAAGTGCTGCTGCTTATCCAGCTTGTCGCAGCTTGGTGTGTCACCCTCTTTAAGCTCGGGAAGTTTGGAGATTTTGTCTTCCTCTGTATCTGCACTTTCTGTATATACAAGGGAGAAACCTGCAAATTTAACTGTCTGTCCCGATGCACGGAATGTGTATCCGTTTATATCCAGGTCCACACTTACAGTGTCATATATTGCATCTGTCATCTGGCTTGCAATAAAGCGGTCCCAGATGATTTTGTATATTTTGTACTGGTCGGGTGTGAGAGAATCCTTTATGCTCTCGGGAGTAAGCTCGGGATATGTGGGACGGATGGCTTCGTGAGCATCCTGAGCATTTTTCTTTGTTTTGTAGACCTTAGCCTTTGTCGGAAGATAGTCCATCCCAAAGGTACTGCCGATGTAGTCCCTTGCAACGGCTACGGCATCGTCGGATATTCGAAGTGAGTCCGTACGCATATAGGTAATAAGACCTATCTGTCCCTTGCCCTTGATATTTATTCCCTCATAGAGCTGCTGAGCAGCCTGCATGGTTCTCTGTGATGTAAAGGAAAGCTTTCTTCCTGCCTCCTGCTGGAGGGTTGATGTGATAAAAGGCGGAGCACTTACTTTCTTTTTGCTTGCCTGCTTTACACTTTTTACAGTAAAGCTGTGTCCCTCTATTGCAGACAAAACCTTTTGTGCAGCTTCCTCGGAGGATATGTCTGCCTTTTTGTTTCCCTTTCCGTAGAAAGATGCCGTAAACTTCTTCTTTCCGTGGAGAAGGTGGGCATCAATTGTCCAGTATTCCTTGGAATCGAAGTTTTCTATCTCCTCTTCTCTGTCACAGATAAGCTTTGTGGCAACAGACTGAACTCTGCCGGCACTAAGACCTTTTCTTACCTTTTTCCAGAGCAGGGGACTTATTTTGTAACCCACTATTCTGTCAAGCACTCGTCTTGCCTGCTGGGAGTCTACCAGACTTTCGTTAATCTGACGGGGTTCCTTGATACCTGCGGTAACTGCTTTTTTTGTTATTTCATTAAATGTTATTCTGCATTTTTCGCTCTTGTCTATATCCAGAAGATTTGCAAGATGCCAGCTTATAGCTTCTCCCTCACGGTCAGGGTCAGTTGCCAGAAATATCTTTGAGGCATTTTTTGCATCTCTTTTGAGAGTCTTCACAAGATCTCCTTTGCCTCGGATGGTGATGTAGCGTGGCTCAAAGCCGTTTTCCACATCAATACCGAGCTGGCTCTTGGGAAGGTCTATAATATGTCCCATACTTGCTACTACCTGATAGCCGGAGCCAAGATATTTTTTTATGGTAGTTGCCTTTGAGGGGGACTCCACTATTACGAGCTTTTTTTTCATTTTATCATTCCTATTCTGATTAATTATTGATACTGCTGTATCTTCCGCCGGAGAGCTTCATAACCTTGCCCTTTAATTCCAGCATAAGAAGTGTGGCATTTACGGTGCCTGCATCAAGGCCTGTTCTTTCGCATATAACATCTGTGTGAACGCTGTCCTCTGTAATAGCAGAAAGAACCCTTTCCTCAAGGGGATCCGGCGTAAATTCTATGTTAGTCTTTGGTACTTCCTCCAGATGGGCGAGAGAGTAGAAATCCAGAATATCTCTTCCGCTTGTTATCATATGTGCACCGTCTCTCAAAAGAAAGTTTGTACCTTTGGATTTGGACGAGCTTACATTGCCCGGAACTGCAAACACATCTCGGTTTTGCTCGGTTGCATAGTCACTTGTTATAAGTGAGCCGCTTTTGATGTCGGCTTCCACGACCACCGTACCGTGGCACAGTCCGGAAATAATGCGGTTTCTCTCGGGAAAATGATACTTTTCCGGAGGTGACCCCAGAGGATATTCCGTAACTACAGCACCTTGTTTTACAATCTTTTTCATAATATCGGAGTTTAATTTGGGATATACAATATCAAGTCCGCAGGCGGTAACTGCAACTGTGGGACTATATGATGACAACGCTCCCTCATGAGATTTTGCATCAATGCCTGCCGCCAGTCCGCTTACCACGGTTACTCCGTTTTTGGATAAATCCCGTGCTATGTTGTAGGCGGTTTTTTTGCCGTAATCGGTGGCAAGCCTTGTTCCCACCATAGCTATGCAGAATGCGTTGTTAAAATCGCAAAAGCTTCCCATAGTATAAAGCACTGTAGGAGCAGAATGTATGGTGCGAAGCATATCGGGATAGTCTGGAGAGTCTGTTGTAAGTACCCTCGCATTCATATCCAAGAGTCTTTTGAAAGACTTTTCACAGGCACCGAGGTCTTTATTATGCAAAGCATTTATGTCCTCAGGTGACAGAAAAGAAAAATCCCTGTAATCTTCAATGTCCGATTTGTATATACTCTCTATATCGCCAAAAGCCTCCAGAAGTTTGTATTGCTTGTTGCGAGAGATGTTTGAGTTTTCGTGAAGCCATAGCCACAAAAGAGTGTTATCCAAATATATCATCTCCAAATTTTTTACACATATATTTACATTACTATAAAGATTTGATTTTGTAAAGAGTTTTTTTGAAAAAAGTTTATATTATAATGTAGAAAAGGGTAATATTCAGGGGTACGGCGTACCCCTGAAACCCCGATTTTTACTTTAAAAAGGTAATTATTTGTGGGGATACTGCGTACCCCCA